>DASTAF010000127.1:0-5228 GCA_035713005.1 Acetobacteraceae bacterium | reverse complement strand
TCATGCGGCAGGCGGAAATGGCGCAGCACGGCGCGGTCCATCCCGGCCTCGTGATAGGAGATCGGCACGTCGTAGATCGTGTCCACGTCGAGGGCGGCGATCACCGAATCCGGCTGGACGTTGCAGAACAGGGCGATCTTGCGGCGCTCGCCATCGGGGATCGGCCGGTCGCAGCGGCAGATCAGCATCTGCGGCTGGATGCCGACATTCAGCAGTTCCTTCACCGAATGCTGGGTCGGCTTGGTTTTCAGCTCGCCCGCCGAGGGGATGTAGGGCACCAAAGTGAGGTGGACGAACATCACGTTGTCCGGGCCGAGATCGTTGCCGAGCTGGCGGATGGCTTCGAGGAAGGGCAGGCTTTCGATGTCGCCCACGGTGCCGCCGATCTCGACCAGGACGAAATCGAGCCCGTCCGTATCGGCGAGCACGGTTTGCTTGATGGCGTCGGTGATGTGCGGGATGACCTGCACGGTGGCGCCGAGATAGTCGCCCCGGCGCTCGCGGGCGATCACCTCGGCGTAGATGCGCCCGGTGGTGGCGTTGTCGGCCTGGTTGGCGTGAACGCCGGTGAAGCGCTCGTAATGGCCGAGATCGAGATCGGTTTCCGCCCCGTCATCGGTGACGAAGACCTCGCCATGCTGATAGGGGCTCATGGTGCCGGGATCGACGTTGAGATAGGGGTCGAGCTTGCGCAGGCGGACGGAATAGCCGCGCGCCTGCAGGAGCGCGCCGAGGGAGGCGGAGGCGATGCCCTTGCCGAGTGAGGAGACCACGCCGCCGGTGATGAATACGAACCGGGTCATGGGCATTCACCATAGCATGATCCGGCGCGGGAAGTGAACCCGCGCCGCGCGCCGGACAAGGCTGCCATCAGGGTTTGGTGGTGGTGCTGGAGGTTCCGGCGGCGGGCTTGTGGAAGCTCGACACGTTCGGGTTGGAGCCGTTGGAGACCGGATGGCCGGTGGCGGAATGGTTCGATCCGGCGTGGCCGGGCGCCAGTTCCAGATTGTTCCCCGGCAGGGCGGAATGCGGGTTGGACGGCACCACGGGCGCGGAGCTGGCGGGTGATGCCGTCGGAGCCTGGCTCTGGGCCTCGCCGGGGATCGGCGGCAGGGCAGGGGCCTGGCTGGTGCTGTGCGCCGCAGGGGTGGCCGGGGTGTTCAGGATCGATTCGGCGCCTTCGCCGCCATGCTTGTAGAGCAGGGCCAGCACCAGGGAGAGCGCCATGAACAGCGTCGCCAGCACGGCGGTGGTGCGGGTGAGCAGGTTGGCGGTGCCGCGCCCGGTCATGAAGCTGCCCATGCCCTGGCTGGAGCCGAGGCCGAGGCCGCCGCCCTCGCTGCGCTGGATCAGCACGACGCCGATCAGCGCGATGGTCACGAATAGCTGAATCACGAGCAGAACCGAAATCATGAGGCGCCTTGATGCGAAATTGCGCGCCTATTACCCCTGCTTGGCCGCTGCCGCAATGGCGAGGAAATCCTCCGGCCTGAGGCTGGCCCCGCCGATCAGCGCGCCGCCTACCTCGGGGATGGCCAGCAGCGCCGCCGCGTTCTCCGGCTTGACCGATCCGCCATAGAGGATCGGCATGGTCCCGCCGGATGCGGAGAAGCGGCGCTTGAGGAAGCCGCGGATCGTCGCGTGCATCTGGGCGACATCCTCCTCGCCGGGGATTTTGCCGGAACCGATCGCCCAGACCGGCTCATAGGCGATGATGCCGGCGAAATCATCCGGCAGGCTGCCCGCGAGCTGCGCGCGCACCACGGTTTCCGCCTCGTGCGCCTCGCGCTCCGCCTCGGTTTCGCCGACGCAGACGATGGGGACCATGCCCGCCGCCATCACCGCGCGCACCTTGTCGCGCACCGCGCTGCTGCTCTCGCCGTGATCGGTGCGGCGCTCGGAATGGCCGAGAATGACGTAGCGGGCGCCGATCTCCGCCAGCAGGTCCGCCGAGACATCCCCGGTATGGGCGCCCTTGCGATGGGCGTCGCAATCCTGGGCGCCGATGGCGACGGCGGTATCACCCACGGCCTCGGCGAGCGGGCGGATCAGCGGAAAGGGGGGGCAGAGGATCAGCTCCGTCCCCGACAGGTCCAGGCCCTCCATCCCGTGCCTCAGCCCCGCGGCGTATCCCGCGAGCCCGGCGAGGGTGCCGTTCATTTTCCAGTTGCCGGCGATGATCTGGCGCATCTCGTCTCCCGTGGCTGCCCTTGGGCCGCAGGTAGCGCAGGATCGGGCTGCCGGTAAAGAAGAGTCCAAGACGCTGGCAAAGAAGGCGCGAAGTGCTATGGAGGCGCCATCCGGCTGACTGCCAATCGCTAACTGCCAATCGGTAACTGATCGACGCGAACCTGCCGGAGGTTCGCCTGGACGGGGTCCTCATGCTCTCTGCGCTGCGGAATTTGCTGGATAACTGGCTGGTGCGGGCGTTCTTCGCCCTGCTGATCGCCGTTTTCGTGTTCTGGGGCATCTCCAGCGCGGTGACGAATATAGGGTCGGGCAATGCCGTCGCCACCGTCGGCGGCGTGCAGATCGATCCGAACGTGGTGCAGTCGGCCTACCAGCAGCAGCTCAACCGCTTCGCCCAGCGGAGCGGCGGGAAGCAGCCGGATGCGAAAACGCGCCGGCTGATCGCGCAGGCGGCGCTCGGCCAGGCCATCGACCGCGAGGCGATGGCGCTGGAGGTGAAACGCCTGGGCGTGGTGGCGCCGCCGGCGGCGCTGCGGAAGCAGATATTCGCGATGAGCGTGTTCCAGGGCACCAACGGCCAGTTCGACCGCGCCAGGTTCAACCAGGTGCTGCAGGACAACAATCTCAGCCCGAACCTGTTCATGGCCGATCTGGCCACCAGCCTGAGGGCCGCCCAGGTGGTGCAGGCGGTGACGCTGGGAGCCGCCGCTCCCGCGCCGCTGGTCAGGCAGGTTTTCGACTATATCGGCCAGGAGCGGGTCGCCGCCTATGTGCAGCTTCCCTTCGCCGCCGCCACGCCGCCGCCGCCGCCGCCGGCGGCGGTGCTGCGCCGCTACTGGCGCAACCATCCGCGCCGGTTCTCCACCCCGGCGCTGCGCCGGGTGCAGGTGGTCATTCTCTCTCCCGAACTGCTGGCCTCGCACGTGGCGGTGAGCCAGCAGGAGATCGCCGCCGCCTATGCGCGGGACAAGGTGAGGTTCACCGTGCCGGCGAGCCGCACCGTCGAGATCATCACCGCCAGCGATCCGAAGGCCGCGGCCTCGCTGCTCGGCAAATGGAAGGGCGGCGCCGGCTGGAACGCCATGAAGCAGGCGGCCAGCGGCGCCGGCGCGACGGCGGTGACCTTCAAGGATGCCGAGGCCGACCAGTTCCCCTCCGGGCGGCTGGCCAAGGCGGTGTTCGCGGCCAGCCCCGGCGCGGTCAGCGGACCGGTGCAGGGGGCGCTCGGCACCTATCTGTTCAAGGTGACGGCGGTGAAGGGCGGGGTGCAGCCGCTCTCCAAGGTCGCGGACCAGATCCGGCAACAGATCGCCCTGCGCCGCGCCCAGCGGCGGGTGGACGCGGCGGTGACCAAGGTGCAGGACGCGCTGGCCGCCGCGACGCCGCTGGACAAGCTTCCCGGCTCGCTGGGGCTGGCCGCCGTCGAGGGTGAGCTCGATGCCCAGGGCATGACCGCCAAGGGCAAGCCGGCGCCGATCCCCGGCCCGCCCGCCTTGCGGCAGGCGATCGTCAAGGCGGCCTTCGCCACCCCGCCCGGCACCGCGCCGAGGCTGATAACCGCGCCCGGCGGCAGCTATTACGCCCTTTCGGTCGTCAAGGAGATTCCGCCGGCGCTGAAGCCCTATCATGAGGTTGCCAGCGCGGTGCTGGCGGACTGGACCGGCGCGCAGGTCGCGCGGGAGGAGGAGGTCCAGGCGGCGAAAATCCTGGCCGCGGTGAAAACCGGCAAGAGCATCGACCAGGCGGCGGGCGCCGAGGGGCTGACGGCGACGGTGAGCCAGCCGATGACCCGCGCCAAGCCGGCGCCCGGCATCCCGCCCAAGCTGATGCCGATCCTGTTCACCATGAAGCCCGGCCACGCCACCATGGTGCAGACGCAGGAGGGCTTCGTCGTCGCGGTGCTGAAATCGGTGGCGGACCCCAAGCCCGGCACCGATCCGGCGCTGCAGGCGAAGATCGGCGCTGCGCTGCGCACGGCGATGCAGACCGACACGCTGCAGAGCTTCGCCACCGCGCTCCGCTCCCGCTATCATGTGACCGTCAACCCGAAGATTCTCTCCCAGATCAGCAGCTAAGGAGACCTG
The DNA here is from genome assembly GCA_035713005.1 of Acetobacteraceae bacterium. Classification (GTDB taxonomy): domain Bacteria; phylum Pseudomonadota; class Alphaproteobacteria; order Acetobacterales; family Acetobacteraceae; genus Acidiphilium. Next base: position 954 of record DASTAF010000127.1, on the reverse strand, counting down.
ACCATGAACGCCCCCGCCCCGATCCAGCCCGCCGCCTTTCGCGCCGCCTATGAGGCCGGACGCGGCGCGCTGGTCTGGCGGCACGGGGTGGCCGATCTGGTGACGCCCCTGGCCGCCTTCCTGAAGATGGCGCATGGCCGGCCCTTCTCCTTCCTGCTGGAAAGCGTGGAGGGCGGGGTGGCGCGCGGGCGCTATTCCGTGATCGGCATGGCGCCGGACCTGATCTGGCGCTGCCATGAGGGCAAGGCCGCGGTCAACCGCGATCCGCAGGGCGATCCGGAGGGATTCGCGGCGGAGCCCGTCGGCGCGCTGGAGAGCCTGCGCCGGCTGGTGGCGGAAGCGGCGCTCGACGTGCCGGACTCGCTGCCGCCGATGACCGGCGGGCTGGTGGGCTATCTCGGCTACGACATGGTGCGGCTGATGGAGCGCCTGCCGAGCCTCAAGCCGGATGTGCTCGGCATTCCCGACGCGATCCTGATGCGCCCCGGCCTGTTCGCCATTTTCGATTCGGTGAATGACGAGATCACCTTCGCCGCCCCCGCCTATCCGCGCGATGGCGTCTCGGCGGAGGATGCCCATGAGGCGGCGCTCGCCCGCATCGCGGCGGCGCAGGCGGCGATGGACATGCCGGTTCCGCCGCTGACCGGCGCGGCGCCGGACCATCCCGCCGCTCCGAGCGCCAACATGACGCATGAGCAGTTCCTGGCCATGGTGGAGCGCGGCAAGGAATACATCATGGCGGGCGACGTGTTCCAGGTGGTGCCGAGCCAGCGCTTCGAGCTTCCCTTCACCCTGCCGCCCTTCGCGCTCTATCGCTCCCTGCGGCGGATCAATCCCGCGCCCTTCCTGTTCTTCCTGGATTTCGGCGCGTTCCAGGCGGTCGGCTCCAGCCCGGAAATCCTGGTCCGGCTGCGGGACGGCAAGGTCACCATCCGGCCGCTGGCGGGAACCCGC
>DASTAF010000126.1:0-9886 GCA_035713005.1 Acetobacteraceae bacterium | reverse complement strand
GCCGCTCGATATACGCGCGGGATTCCCTGTGCCACTCGACCGTCTCCTGGGGCCGCAACTCCCAAACTCCAGCTTTATTGCTCTTGATCAGCGCATAATCATTCATCCGCCGTTTAGCCACCGACATCGCCAGATAAGGATTGCCAAACAGTTTGAAATCCGTCCACAAGGTCGCCCCAATGAAACGGATCGGCTCGCCGCGGACCTCCATTTCAACAGTATCGTTCTCGAGGAAATGGGTAATCCGTCCGGCCTCACGATCAGCGTGCGCATCTTGGTATAGCCGGTCGATATCCTCCTGCACCGTCTGCCCGGTCTGGTAATGCTCGTGATTCCCGGCGACAAACACGATCGGGATTCTGTCGCCGAACATTTTTCTCAGTTTATCGACAACGTTTCCTGCGCGATCAACGTCACCGGCCAGCACCAGCACGTCGCATTTCGGCCGCGGCAGATCGATCCTGTGCGGGTAGCCGAGCAGTTCACAGTGGAGGTCGGACAAAACCCAGAGCTTGATCATGGATAGTCCGTCGGCTTCTTTTTTCCCAGCCGGTACACTCGTGACCTCGTGCGCGCCCAGCCGAGCCGCTCGTCGATCCAGACCAGTGCGGTCGTCTGCAGCTTGACCGGTCCGTTCGGAATATGCGGATGACCCCGGATGAGGAGCGCGCGCAGGAACGAGACTTCTCTCCTCTCTTCGATCCACCACTGGTCAACGTGCGGAGCGTCAGCATGCGCGGCGGGCTCGAATTCCGGCGGCGCGCGGTGAGGAATCCCGGCTCGTGGAGACGCCAGTAGCGCTTCGGCGACGATCCGCTCGCGCTCGCCGAGATGGCCGGTGCCGAGATCGTTCTGGAGCCACTCGCGGAACGGACTTTCCGCAAACCATGACTGGCCGGCAAATTCACCGATCTTCCGCAAGCCGGTTTCGCTGATATCGCGAGGGATGCCGAGTGCCAACGCCTGGCCACAGGGTGTCAGGTCGAACAGCGGCACCGGCCCAGCATGGGGATCGAACGCCAGCCCGAAATCATCGAACCGCCGCGGCACAGGCTGGTCGTACAGAATCGCTGAAACCGCGAGCGGACGGGCGCCCTGGCCGAGCAGAAACCTTGCGAGGTCCATCGGGATCGCCAGCCGCCAGCCATATTGCCGGCACATCGCCCAGGCAATCAGATGTGGTGCCACGTCCCAGGGCTGGGCCAGCAACTTGATCGCATGAACGCCGGGGGCAACGATGCGCGCACTCCCGTTCGCCAACCGCTCCTCAAGCTTCCGGCGCTCGTCGTCGTCGGCATCCCGATCAGCGACAGCGATCAGAGGAGGGAGGGGGAGCAGACTACGCTCGCAAAAATACCGCAGCACCTGGATAACCAGACGGTTCGCGGCATGATGGCGCGCGTCATGACCAGGCGGAGGTGCGGCATTGGACATGGGGGTCGTGAGAACTTCAGGGTTGAAGAGGGGATCAATAATACATCAGATTGATCAGGTAGTCAAATAGTGCTATAGAAATAGCCCCTTTCGACCGTGGAGAGCTTTATGGACTGGACAGATCCGAGCCGCGCCGAGGCACCAACTGCTTTTGCCGACTCGCCCCGCTCCCGGAGCCGCCGGGCCGAACTTGCGAAGGCCGGGCGCTATCTCCCGAGCGCGCAGGATCTCCTTCTCGGCATCCCGTTCTTCCATGGGCGTCTCCAGAGCGACCTTGCAGCCTTCAGCACCAGGCTGCTGCAACGGCATGGCCAGGCGTATGGGGAACTCGTTGCTGAGGTCGTGGAACCCCTGATGGTAGAGGATATTTGTCCGTCGGAGGACGAGCTGAGGGTGGTTGCCCACAGGCTATTCGACGCCTGCAACAACGACCGGAACCTGCGGAGATACTACGCTACCGGGCCGGTGATTTTGCGGTACAAACTCTATCATTTCTTTGTCGCCGGCAATGGCGAATTCCTGCCGGATCTGCTGGCGGAGCTTCGGGGAATGACTGTTGGCGCGTCGAGCCGGCGCAGGTGGTTGGTCCTGCGCCAGATCATCGCGCTCGGAATCATTGGAGGCGGAGGCAGACCCGCCATGGCATTCATGAACCCGAGCGATGCGACGATGATGGCGGACCAGATGGTCAAATCGGCCTTCCAGCAAATCAACGAGATGGTGCTGGGCCAGCCGGTTCCATTCAGCATGGGAGAAAACGACGAGCCAGAGGAGGAGCTTGCTTCAGACACCAGCATCGTCGTGCTGTCGGCGGTGGGATCGGAAGACACTGACCGGGGACAAAAGGTTGCCGCCGCCTGGAAGGACCTGATCGGCAAACGGATCCCACTGATGCCGCTCCCGGACCTCCGCGTGATCAGAGACCGGCTGCGCACCCGCTTTCCACACCTGCACGGGTTGATCGATAGCCTGCTCACCGAGCTGGCGAGCCGGCCAAGCATCGAAATGCGCCCGCTGATCCTCGTGGGGCCGCCCGGCTGCGGAAAAACCGAATTCGCGATGGCCTGCCTGCGCGAATTGGGCCTGCCGAGCGAGGTTTATGGCTGCGGCGGAATCAACGATTCAGCGATCGGTGGTTCGGCGCGACATTGGTCGACCGGACAGCCCGCGCTGCCGGTCGATCTGATCCGCCGGCACAGGATAGCGAACCCTGCCATCATCCTGGACGAGATCGAAAAGGCGGGCACCGGGCACCACAACGGCAATCTGCTCGATACACTGCTGGGGATGCTCGAACCCGGATCGGCCAGGGTTTTTCACGATCCGTATCTGCAGGCGGCGATCAATCTGTCCAGCATCATCTGGATCGGGACCTGTAACGACGCCAGCAAATTGCCGGGGCCGCTGCGGGACCGCTGCCGGATCATCGCGTTTCCTGCTCCTGGAGCCGACCACCTCGTAACCTTGGCAGCCTCCTGCCTCGATCAGATCCGCGTGGCCCGGCGGCTCGATAGGAGCTGGTGTCCTGACCTGGCGCCGGATGAGATCGAGGCGTTGGCCGGGGTATGGCAAGGCGGATCGATCCGGAAATTGCGGCGGCTGGTGGAGGGCGTGGTGCAGGCGAGGGAGCTGGCGGCCGGGGTGCAGTAGAATTATTACCCTCAGCCGTTCCGCACTTTCCAAACCAGGCTCTTGAGCCGCCCAACAATTTCTTCCGCCGGCAGCCCGGCATCTTGCTCGCCCGGTTTGAATCCGCGCGCGCCGTCCTCGTGAATAAACCGCATGAGGCCGGCAAAAGCATCAGCCTCGTCGCGTCTCAATTTGAAATAAAATTCCACCAGTTCCGCGCGCGCCGGAGCCTCCAGCCGCCGCTGATATTTCTCACGCAGCAACAGCACCGCCGGCCCATCCTCATGCTCCACCATCGCCGTGTAGCTAGCAGCCCGGGTTCGGTATAGCCGTTCCTCGGGATCCTCGATCCGCTGCTCTGTCCGCTGTTTCAACGGGGAGGGCGAAGAGGGTTGGGAGGCGACGGCGGGCTGACCGGTCTTGCCATTTTGGTCGGGGGTATTCTCCCGCGGCTCACCTGCCTCCGGGGGCGGCGCGGGGGAGGACGTCGCATCGTCCTTCCGCATTCGCTCATGTTCATCGGCTTTGAGACTGGCGTCATATTTCTCAACCGCCTCAAAATACAGCGCGCGCGTAAACCGTTCGCCTTCCTTGGTCACCCGGCGGATAATCTCATCAAATGCCTTTTGCCGGTCCTTTCGCAACGCCAGCACGCGCCGGATAATATGCCAGTCCTGAGTCCTTAGCCGGGTCGCGAGATCCTGCCCCTCGGGCGAGCTCGCCATTAAAGCGTTTTGGATAAAACCGGTCGATTTGCCGATCCTATAAGCCAGCTCCTGCATCGAATATTTTTTATCCGTCTGCAGCGTCCGTAGCGCGCGTCCAATATCCTCGACTGACATGCCGAACCGCTGGATATTTTCGACCAGCTGCATCTCAAGGCGTCGACTCGCTTCACCGGGATCGATAACGACGGCCGGAATCCTCGAATAATCATAATCGGCGCGAGGGGAGGGACCGGGCTCCTTGCGCTTAATCCGGGCCCTGGCTCGGACTGCCGCGGTCCATCTACGCTCCCCGGCGATCAGCTTATATCGTTCTTCGCCAACCCGCTCGACAATTACCGGCTGAATTACTCCCTGGGCGATTATCGAATCCGTGAGGGAGCCTTCTTCTTCGCCGGCATCGGCAGTATCGTCTTTTTCCTGTTTTTTCTGAGCGAGATTCCGATCGATATCAGGGTCGGCCTTGGCATCAGATTTCTCGTTGCCGAAAAACTCGTCGAACCGGGCGGCCGTCTCGCGCTGGAGCGTGTTCATCCGCCGCGGCTGATTTATATCGGGCTCGATCTGGTCGAGCGGAATATAAACCAGGCCGGGGGGCGGGGCGGAGTTTTTAGTCTTCGGGGCCGGGGCTTTGCTCATGCCGGCATAGGTTTAGCCCGCCAGAGCATCGATATCCACCGGAAGCCCTTGTTTTTCGCGTTGGGCCGCTTCCTGCTGGGGCGGAAATTTAAACCAGCACCACCAATAGCAGGCGGTATAGAGAAGGGAGGAGAGGGTGACGCGGTTCTCGTCGGCGGTCCGCTTGAGCGTTCCGAGCATTTCCTCCGACAGCCGGAAATTGACCTGCATCCAGCCGGTTGCCCGCGAACCGAAGTCGTCGCCCTGGTCGCGCTCGGACAACGCCTTGGTCTCCCGCCATTCGAGGCCGTGCTTCCACGGGGCGCGCAGCAGGAACTCGTCGAGCATCGCCGTGTGCATCGCGGCCAGCGTCCCATACTGTAAATTCGCCAGCGACTTCATATACGCCTGCAACCGGGAGGGCAGGCGGGTGGTGGCGACCGTCTGGTCCGGGGCGTCAGTTGCTTTAGGCCGGCTCATCGTTGCGTGCTCCAAATATCGTTGTCACCAGGGCCGAAAGGCTGAAATTATCGCTCCCTTGGCGTGCCCGGTCGATCTTCCGTTGGGCGGCAGGAGAGATGCGGATCGCGGTGCAGGCAGCAGCGTGCAGAATCGATCCCTTCCTCGCCCTCCGTCCGGCTCGAGCGATTTCCGCCACGCTCATCCGCTCGATCGCCTCCTCGAATCGGGCCGATCGCCGGTCCATACCTGAGGCAGACACATGTAGCGGCACTCTGACGTTGCAGTAAAGATGCATCAGGGCTGCCCTCCCGCATAGGGGTTTGCTATCGCCGCGTCCGCCATGAGCGCGGGAGCAGCGGGAAGGGCGGCAGGCTTGCCGGTGTACGGGCCAGGGAAAACGATATCCTTCGTCACCGCGACATTCAGTTGGTAACCCGCTCGGATGATCAGTGTCGGTGCGATATTCGTATACCGCTGGAGGATATTTGCCTCCGCCTGGCCGAAATTCTGCGCCAGGGACTGCTCCCCGGTTTGCGCGGGTGAAATCGCCTGCTGGCCATATCCGCCGGCGCTCCCGTAGCCTGGCTGGGCAACGGACATGCCGAGCTGGACGATCGACATCAGCAGCGCGTTCTTGAACAGCAGCCAGGTATGGTTGTTGACCTGATCATGAAATCCCGATTTACCGCCGGGTCCTGTGCCGGGCATATTGCCGATGCTGACATAGGAGCCGTTTGGCATCCGGATCCGCGTCCAGGCGACGGCGACCCGCGTCTGGCCGGCAATAATTTTATCCGAATAGGTGCCGGTCAGGATCGCGCCGGCCGGAACCAGGAGGTAATTGCCCGACTCGCTGTCATAGATATTCCGGTTGACCAGCGCGGTGATCTGGCCCGGCAGGTCGGACTGCATCGCCGTCGTCAGGGCGGCGGAGATCACCGATCCGGCCTGGAGTTCGTAGGGCGAGGCGGGCCGGCGGACCAGATGCGCATCGTACACCGCGGCGCCGGATTCACCATCGGATTTCACTGTGGCGGCCGGGGCGGGCGGTGGCGTGGATTGACCCCCGGCCTGGTCATTTTGCCAGGACGTGCCGAGCTGCTGCGAAAATGCCTGCTGCTCGGCGGTCTGCTGCGGAGTTGGTTGCTTATTATCGGCAGGCGCGGCGGTGGTCTGATCCGATTGGGTGGCGGCTGTCGCAGTCTGTGTCGCGGCCGCCGGATGTTTGGCCTTGGCACCGGCAGTATCGGTCGCTGGCATCACTGGGCGAGATGGCTTCGGCGGCGGCAGGCTGACATTCCGCACCTTGCCAGGGACGACCTGAACCGCGGCAAGCTGTGGCTTATGCTGACCGATCTCATGCATGCCGACCATCACGCCGGCCGCCGCGATCGCCAGAACCGAGGCGCCGAGGAACAGTGGTTTTTTGTTCAAAACTGTTGCCCGCGCTCCACCGTCTGGCTTGGTGTTCAGGCCGGACGGGGAGTCAACATCCGAAGAATTCTCGGCGGTCGCCCTGAACAGCTTCTTGATCGCGTCGATGTTCATTTTAGCGCTCCCGGGTGAGCACGGCGACCCGGCCATGCGATCCAACCCCGGCGATCAGCTTGATCTGCGCGGGGACACCATCAAGGACGTAATATCCATTTTTCACCCGGAAATTGATCAGCGCGGGTTGGCCGGCGGAGTTGGTCGCCAACACAGTGGGGAGGCCAGAGGTATTGGCGAGATTGCCCGGCACCTGGATATAGGTGTGCGTGCCGTCATCAAAAACGCGGGTTGGCTTGATCGCGCGGCAGTCGCTGTCAGAGAACCACCCGCCGCCGCCGCATCTGATCTTCCAGTTGAAATCGAGGTCCTTGGCGGTCAGGCCGGGGAGGGTAGCGACGGTGGAATCAGCGGCATCGGTAGCAGCCTGGTTCCACGCGGTCTGCATCTGGCTGGGAAAATAGAACCCGACTTTCGGCACGTAATTCGCGTTGTCGCTGACCAGGTTGAGATAATAGACCCTGGATTCCCCGCCAGCCGACACCGCGGTGATCATCAGGTTCGTGTGCAATCCGGCGAACCGGGGCGACACCGCGAGGATCGGCCGGTTGCCCGCCATCGCCTGGGTGATCCGCCACTCGCCGGGCTCGCCGACCACGACCTGACTCGGCTTGTCTCCCGGCGCCAGTTCGATCACCGCGAAATGCAGCGGGCTCGAAACTACCGTCGGCCAGCTCTCGCCATAGGGGTAGAGGATGCTGCCGTCGGATCCCGCGATCGGCGGCAGGCTCGATATTGTGCCGGCCTGCTTGGCGGTCACCAGCGCCTTGATTGCCTGCCGCCTGGTCTGAAACTGCTCGCGGGCGGAGGGAGGCGCTTTGACCAGGTTGTTCCATTCCTGCGCGGAGGATGCGTGATTAGGGCCTGCCGGGGTGGAGGGCTTGCCCGGATCGGCGGCGGCCAGTGCGGTGGTTGATACGGCCAGCGCCAATGCGGCGGACCCGGCCAGGAGGAGCTTGCGCATCGGGCTTCCTTTCGAAAAAGCGCTGGAGTTCACAGGGTCTTCTGCCACTGGAACGACGTGATATAGATGCCGAACGGGTTGTTCTTCGCCGCCTTGGCGGTAGTCACCGGCAGGACGGCATAGGTGACGATCGCCTTCCAGTTCTGCGTGCTGATCAGCCGGCCGGTCAGCGAATATTGCTTTTCGGTCCAGTCGATATCGTAGGTTCCTCCGGTGGGCTTGATCGCGCCATCGGGGAGGGCGGAGGTGACCGTCACTGTCCGCGCGCCGTCGGTTTCGCCGGAAAATGGGTTGTGGCGCTTGTAGTAGCGGTCCAGCGCGACCTCCATTTTCTGGTCGACATAGCGATAGGTTTTGTCGATCAGCCGCTTCTGCGCGAGATTGTCCGCCACCCGTTCGCGCGCCCGAGTCACCCAATTCGCCAGCACATGCGTGACGATCGGCTGCTGCAGCGCGCCGGCATTCACCGCTTGGGCGAGGCGGACGGAATCGCCGAGCCTATCCACCTCGACGACATACGGAACCACATGGGTTTTCGATGCCTCATGGATCGTGCCGCCGACCCCGCCGGCCGCAATCGCCAGGGAAGCGAACGCGGCCAGGCGCCAGTTCCGCGCGCTGGAGATATAACTGCCGTAGCGTTCCATCCATTCGCGGCGGGCGGCCAGGTAGTCGGGGGTCGCTTTAGTTTCGGTGGCCATCGGTAAATCCTGACTTGTACTGGATAAATATATAGCGCGATCGTTAGCCGTCGTGGCCGTGGGAGGTGTTGACGTGCGAGGCATTAACCGCCGCGCCCGATCCGCTGGCGAGGTGAGCATCAACGTGCTGGCCGACCGCGCGCATCATCTGCATCGCCTGTCGGGCACGCTCCGAGACTGTCTTCGGGGCCGGGGCACCCTGTGGCTTTTGCTGCGGACCGGCGGACTGGCTTGGCTGAGCTCCACCTGGGCTGGTCGCCGTTCCTGACGGAGCGGACGATGATCCGGCTGGACGAGCCGATGAGCCGGAACCGCCGCTACTGCCACCCGCGCCGGATGGGGATGCGGTATCCGTTGAACCGGTTGAGCCCTGGTAGCCCGATGTCGCAGAATTCCCACTGCCGTTGGACGATCCCGGGACAGAAGACGGCGCCGAGACAGATGCGCCACCGCCGCCGGAGGACGCCGACGCCGGAGCGCCAACGGCCGCGCCCTGACCGGCAGTTGCCCCGCCGGACAGGCCCGCCATGCCGCCAGATGCTCCACCACCCGCAAAACCAGATGCACTTCCGACAAAAGACGGTGCCGCGACACCGGCAGCGCCACCGGAGGCAGCAACACCGCCGCCGGAAGCCGCCGCCGCCCCGCCGGCACCGACGCCCACGGACGCCATCGATGCGCCGGACATTCCAGCCGCTCCCCCGCCGATTGCAGCCGTGGCACCCGTGCTGGCCGCAGCGATGGCGGGGGCCGCCGCCGCTCCAGCTGTCACCGCGCCGGCAGCAACCGCGCCGACTGTCATTGCCGCACGCGTGGCTTCCGAGCCGAACGAGGCGGCTGAGGAGAACGAGCTGCCGGTCAGCAGAGAGCCTGCTTTTTCGGGTACTTTTTTAACCAGCATGGCGGCGACGACCATGACGGCCGCAGCGGTCAATCCGTTTGCCAGATCAAAAGTTCCGGCTGTGGGGTTGGCGATTCCAGCGAGCATATTGTTGACGTCGGGGATCACCGTCTTAACCAGCGCCCCGACGATCAGATAAATTACAAACAGCTTGACGCCGACACTGACGGAGTAATTGAGATACCCGTCCACAAACTTGGTGGTCCACCTGCTGCCGCCGAAACCGAGGAATAAAACGCCCGCGCCGAGGATCATATATGACTCGATCAGCAGGACGGCCATTTCGATCGCAATATATAAAAACGCCACGAACAGCAGGATCGCGATAAAAAACCGCTCGACATATTCTATAATAAGCGCGACGCCACCGCCCTTGGCAAAAAACTCCGCCACTCCCAGGGCTTTGCCGAAAAACCCCGTGCTGCCCCCGCTTCCGCTGGTGGCCCCGGCGCCGGTCAGGATATTGTAGCAATCCTGGATTCCGTAATCCATGAGCGTGCTTGGGGTGAGTGACGCCATCGCCGAGGCGGTCTGGCCAGCGCCGACAAACCCATTGATCACATCGGGTACCCAGCTGCCGGCGTTGATCAGGATGGCGTAGAAAAAACTGATCGTGATGATCTTCTTCAGCAGTGAGGGCAGGACCTCGTCGAACGTGCGGCGAGCGAGCATCCACGTCACGGCCAGAAACGCGATTTCAAGGCCGGCCAGGAGCGTGAAAAGCTCTTTGGCGTCACCGACGAGCGCGGAAAACCACGAATGTTGCAGGAATTGAAATGTGCCGGTCACCGTGTCCAGGAGGCCCGCCGCATGGGCAGGCGCCGGCCCCGCGATTACCGCGAGCGGAATGAGGGTGGCAAAGATGGACGAGCGGCGGTTGAAAGCCATGGCTGGTGATCCCGGT
>DASTAF010000125.1:0-4629 GCA_035713005.1 Acetobacteraceae bacterium | reverse complement strand
CGGTCGATTGCAGCATCTACGACCTTCTCTACGTCCTGCTCGGCAATTCGGACCTGATCGAGAAGGACGTACCGGTGCTGCGGCTGCGCTCGGCGATCAACCGGGTCATCCGCCCTGTCGTGCAGGCCAACGATTCGCGGCGCGCGCGGCGCAACGTGGCGCACCATTACGATCTGAACGGGCGCCTTTATTCCCTGTTCCTGGACCGGGACCGTCAATATTCCTGCGCCTATTTTCCGCGCGGGGACGAGACGATCGACGAGGCGCAGCTTGCGAAGAAACATCACATTGCCTCGAAGCTGCTGCTGGACAGGCCGGACCTCACCGTGCTCGACATCGGCTGCGGCTGGGGCGGCATGGCGCTGACGCTGGCGCGCGATTACGGCGCCAGGGTCACCGGCATCACCCTCTCGACCGAGCAGCTGACCGAGGCGCGCAAGCGGGCGGAGGCCGAGGGGCTCTCCGACCGGGTACGCTTCGAGCTGCGCGACTATCGCGAGATGCGCGAGCCCTATGACCGCATCGTCTCGGTGGGCATGTTCGAGCATGTCGGCGTGCCGAACTACCGCACCTTCTTCGAGACGATGAAGCGCTGCCTGAAGCCGGATGGTGTTGCCCTGCTACATGCCATCGGCCGGTTCGACGGGCCGGCCGGCACCAATCCCTGGATCGCGAAATACATCTTCCCGGGCGGTTATTCTCCGGCGCTTTCGGAAGTGTTCGGCGCCATCGAGAAGACGGGACTCAAGACCACCGATATCGAGATCCTGCGGCTGCACTACGCGAAGACGCTGGCGCATTGGCGCAAGCGCTTCAACGCCAACCGCGACACCATCGCCTCGATCTATGACGAGCGCTTCTGCCGCATGTTCGAGTTCTATCTGGCAGCCTCCGAACTCGCCTTCCGGCTGCAGGATCACATGGTTTTCCAGATGCAGATCGCGCGGAAGCAGGACGCGGTGCCGCTGACGCGCGACTACATGCTGGAGACCGAGCGTGCCCATCACCGGGTGACGGCGTAAGCCAGACTTCAGATGATGGGCTTCAGCTGATCCGCTCGATCTCCGCGCCGCAGGCGGCAAGCTTCTGCTCGACCGCCTCATAGCCGCGGTCGAGGTGATAGACGCGGTTGATCACCGTCTCGCCCTGGGCGGCGAGCCCCGCCAGTACCAGCGAAACCGAGGCACGCAGGTCGGTCGCCATCACTGGGGCGCCGGAAAGCGCGGGCACGCCGCGCACGATGGCGGAGGAGCCGTGGACGTTGATGCGCGCGCCCATGCGGTTGAGTTCCGGCACATGCATGAAGCGGTTTTCGAAGATGGTTTCGGTCACCATGGATGCGCCTTCCGCGACCGACATCAGCGCCATGAACTGCGCCTGCATGTCGGTCGGAAAGCCGGGATAGGGCTCGGTCATCACGTCGATCCCGTGCAGGCCGTTGCGGCGGGTGACCCGCACGCCCTGCTCGCCATCGTCGATGTCGATGCCGGCTTCCTCCAGGCTTTTCGCCACCGCGCCGAGATCCGCCGCCCGCGCGTTGCGCAGCAGGATGGAACCGCCGGTGATGGCGGCGGCGCAGGCATAGGTGCCGGTCTCGATCCGGTCCGGCAGGATTGAATGGCGCGCCCCGTGCAGCGAGGCGACGCCGCGGATCGTAAGACGGTCCGTGCCGATGCCCTGGATATTGGCGCCCATGGCGCTCAGACAGGTGGCGAGATCGCCGATCTCCGGCTCCCGCGCGGCGTTGATGAGCACGGTCTCGCCCCGCGCCAGCACGGCGGCCATCAGCAGGTTCTCGGTGGCGCCGACCGAGACGAAGGGGAACACGATGGTGGCGCCGCCGAGGCCCTGCGGCGCGCTGGCGTCGATATAGCCGCCCTCCAGCCTGATCACGGCACCCATCTGCTCCAGCCCCTTGAGGTGCAGATCGACCGGACGGGTGCCGATGGCGCAGCCGCCGGGCAGGGAAACCCGCGCCTCGCCCACGCGGGCGAGCAGCGGGCCGAGAACCAGAATCGAGGCGCGCATCTTGCGGACGATGTCGTAGGGCGCTTCGGTGTTGGTGATGCGCCCGCCCAGCGAAAGGCTGCGTGGGGCGAGCCGCTCCACCGCGATCCCGTGCTGCGCGAGGAGTTGCGCCATCATTTCCAGATCGGCGAGCTGGGCGACATTGTCGAGCACCAGCCTTTCATCGGTCAGCAGGCCGGCCGTCATCAGCGGCAGGGCCGCGTTCTTGGCGCCGGAGATCGCGATTTCGCCATGCAGCGGGCGGTTGCCGACAATGCGTATCTTATCCATGAATCCTCGCGGGTGCGGCCGGCGTCACGCTGCCGGCTCGGCGATGTTAGGGCATGATGGTTTCGGCTTCATTACGCGCGGTCCCGATTCGGCGGCCTGATCACAGCTTCGGCAGGGCCACGCCGCGCTGGCGCATGTATTTCCCCGCCTTATCGGCATAGCTCACCTCGCAGGGCTCCGCCCCCTGCAGGAACAGGAACTGGCAGATGCCCTCATTGGCATAGATGCGCGCCGGCAGCGGGGTGGTGTTGCTGATCTCGATGGTGACCTGGCCCTCCCATTCCGGCTCCAGCGGGGTGACGTTCACGATGATGCCGCAGCGCGCGTAGGTGGATTTGCCGAGGCAGATGACCAGCGTGTCGCGCGGGATGCGGAAATACTCGATCGTGTGGGCGAGGGCGAAGGAATTGGGCGGGATGATGCAGACCGGGCCGCGCCGGTCGACGAAGCTGGAGGGCGAGAAGTTCTTCGGATCGACCACCGCCGAGTCGACATTGGTGAAGATCTTGAACTCGTCAGCCACTCGCGCGTCATAGCCATAGGATGAGAGCCCGTAGGAGATGACACCCTCGCGCTTCTGCGTCTCCACGAAGGGCTCGATCATGGCCTGGGTGGCGGCCATGCGGCGTATCCAGTGATCCGGCATTACCGGCATGGGGTGGAATCCGGTGCCTGTTCCGGCGCCTGGTCGGCCCGGGCGCGCAACTGGGCCTTGCGGCGCATGAGGTTTTCCCGCAATGCCCGCGCCTCGCGCTCGCGGCGCGCGGCCTCGCTGGCGGTGCCTTGGGCTTCCTTGGGTGGTTCTGCGGAGTGAGCTTCGGCCATGATCGGGACAAAGCGGGCAAAGAAGGGCGCGTCAAGCCCTGGCCGCCTCAAAGGGCGCGGCGGCTGCTTGCGCGGCTTCATCCCATTGGATATACCCGCCGCGCGTGGTAAGGCTGTCATAGCTCAGGGGTAGAGCACCTCATTGGTAATGAGGAGGTCGAGGGTTCAATTCCCTCTGACAGCACCAGCTTCGCGTTGGATGCCCAGGTAGCTCAGTTGGTAGAGCATGCGACTGAAAATCGCAGTGTCGGTGGTTCGATCCCGCCCCTGGGCACCATTTCCTCCTCGTTTCGCGGCCTGGCCGGGCCGCCATTCATGAATTCCATTCATAAGATCATGCGCATGATGGCGGCTAGTCGCAGGGCGGAGAAGGGCTAAATCCTTTCCGGCGCGGTCGGCCAGAACCGATGCGCGAATTGCCACGAGCAGAGGAGAGATACATGGAAATCAGGCGAAGCGGCTCGCAGCCATCAGGCAAGGGACCGGATGAATATTTCACCGGCACGGTGCGCATCGACCCGCTGTTCAGCCCGCCCGATCCGGCGCGCGTCTCGATGGCGCTGGTCACCTTCGAGCCCGGCGCGCGCACGGCCTGGCACACTCATCCGCTCGGCCAGACCCTGATCGTCACCGCCGGATGCGGCCGGGTTCAGCGCGAGGGCGGGCCGATCGAGGAGATCCGGCCGGGCGACGTGGTGTGGTTCCCGCCCGGCGAGAAGCATTGGCACGGCGCCGCGCCCTTGACGGCGATGAGCCATATCGCCGTTCAGGAGAAGCAGGACGGCTCGCCGGTGGACTGGATGGAGAAGGTGAGCGACGAGCAATATGCCGGGTGAGCAGGCGAGTCAGGAATATTGAGCGAAAGGAACAAGACCATGCCCCACGTGATCGTGAAGCTCTATGCCGGAAGATCGGAGCAGCAAAAGGCCGGGATTGCCCAAGAAATCACCAAGGCGGTGATGAAATCCGCGAATTGCGCCGAGCAATCGGTCTCGGTGAGCATCGAGGACATCAAGCCCCAGGACTGGGTCGAGAAGGTCTACAAGCCGGACATCATGGCGGCGCCGGACAGGCTGTACAAGCAGCCTGGATATGATCCTTTGTGAAGGTGATGCCGAAACCGGAGGGCAAGGAACACCGGAGCCGGTTTCGGCAGCCGCCCGTCACAGCCCGATATTGAGCTGGGTTCCAACCGCAAGGGCGAAGTGAATTCGTGGATTCGGCACCACCACGTCATAAAGCGCCTGATCGGGATCGACCGTCAGATCAATGTAGGGCTTGATCGTCAGCCCGTATTTCAGGGCGATTCCGTAATTCGCCTCGAATATCGATTCGCTGTTCGACATGTGCCCGATGTGGCCCGCAGCGGCGATGGCATCGTTGGTCGCGCCGGTCACCCGCGGGTTGAACACGTAATAGGTCGCGAGGAAGCCGGCGGAATCCTTGGGCCGGTCCTTGAACGTGCCCTGCATGACCAGGCCGAGCTGGTAATAGGCCTGAACCGGC
>DASTAF010000124.1:0-2088 GCA_035713005.1 Acetobacteraceae bacterium | reverse complement strand
CGCTATTATCATCATCCGCGGATGATCCCGGCGCTGCTCGGGCCGCCGGTCAATCCAAGGCAGATATTCACCGAGCCCTCGCTGCTCGCGCGCCTCACCGCCGGGGAACTGGATGCCGCTTCCGCCTATGAGAGCGGGGCGAAATCGCTGAACCTGCCCTTCGTTCCGCTGCCGCCGCAGATCAATCTCGGCGATCCGGCGATGGCGAGGAACTGGTACGACCGCGCGGTTATCACCCTCAAGGTGAAGGGCAAGCCCCGGACATTGCATCCCGAGCCGCTGGTCTTCTACGCGGCGGCGCTAAAGAATGCCGCCAATCCACAAGGTGCCGCCGACTTCGTCAAGCTGATGGCGAGCCGTGAGGGGCAGGCGATCTTCCGGCGCCACGGCTATAATCCGGCGCCTTGAGCCGCATCGGCGTCAGCATCAGCGCCATCGCCGCCGGGATCGTGCTGATCCTGCTCGCCGCGCCGTTCACCACCATCCTCACCGGCACGGACTGGCGGCACTTCAGCCTGGGCGCCGAGGATATCGACGCGATCCTGACCTCGATCAGCCTCGGGCTGGTTTCGCTGATCCTGATCGCGCTGCTGGGAACGCCGGTCGCCGCATGGCTCGCCGCCGCCCCGCCCGGCCGCCACCGCGCGGCGCAGATCCTGGTGCTGCTGCCCCTGCTGACGCCGCCGCTGGCTCTCGGCATCCTGCTAGCCACCTTCTATGGCGGCTCCGGCATCGCGGGGCGGCTCGGCGCCAATCTCACGAACAACCGCGCCGCCTTCATCCTCGCCGCCATCTATGCGGGGCTGCCGACCTATATCATCGCCGCGCGCGCCTCGCTGGCGGAAGTTCCCCCGGCCCTGACCGAGGTGGCCCGCACCCTCGGCCTCGCCCCCGCCGCGATCTTCTTCCGCGTCGCCCTGCCGCTCTCCCGCAACGGGCTGGCGGCGGCGCTGGCGCTCGCCTGGGTCCGCGCGGTGGGCGAGCTCGGCATCGTCCTCATCATCGCCTATTTCCCGCAGGGAATGCCAATCCGCCTCTGGGTCGATCTGCAGGACCAGGGCGTGGGGGCGACTTTCCCGCTGCTGCTCGCCTTCCTCGGTGCCACGCTGCCGCTGCCGCTCTGGCTGCTCGGCGGTGCGATGCGGCGATAGGAGGCGGCGATAGGAGTCAGGGAAACGGCTTCCTGATCATGGACGCCGGAAAGAGATAGCGCCCCACCAGCAGCCAGAAGCCGAACACGGTGGCGCTGGTGGTGGTGATGAGGGCGATGAAATCCGGCCCCGGCAGGCCGCGCCCGATGGCGTTCAGGATGAACTGCGCGATCGTCGAGAGGACGATGAAGCCCACCCACAGGCAGGTCAGCTTGAAGGAGCGATCGGCGAATTTGCGCCGCTCCTTGATGTCCTGCTCGAGATCGATGTTGCGGAGATGCTTTTCGCGCTGCTCCGGCGTCTCGAAGCGCAGCGCCTCGCGCTCGGGGTCGGGGTTCTTGTCGAGCGTGATCTCGTCGTCCGGGTCAGGCGCCAATTTCGATGCCCAGATCATCCGCTTCCTTGCGGAACACGGAACGGATCACCCGATCGGGGATCGGGGTTTCTCCCCGCACCCGCCAGTTATTCTCCTCGGCCACGATGTACCAGGCGGAGCCGGGGGAATGGGTCATGTCCGAAAGGTCGAAGGAGGAGTAGGAGCCGTACCGCTCCCAGACCCAGTCGATCAGGTCGAGCGCCTTCTGATCGGCGGGATCGACTTTCGGCGGCTTGGCGAAGGGATTGTCGGATTGCGCCGTCCGGATCGGTTCGCGGCCATGATGCTTCAGCGCGTGATAGAGGGTCTTGAACACCGGGCCATGCTGCCAGACCTGGGGTTTTTCCGAAATCAGCGGCGCATCCTCATAGGCGAGCCACCAGCCATAGACGTAATAGACAAGCTTCTGCAGCTTCATGTGCTCGGCGCCGTCGGGCGCGGCGCGGATGATGAATTCGTTGGCGATGGCCAGGGGCCGGTAGGGGCGTGTCATGAATTCCACTTCTGGTAGCGGTTGGGCCAAGGATCATGACCGGCCGCCTGCGGGTGATATACGCTGTT
>DASTAF010000123.1:0-2340 GCA_035713005.1 Acetobacteraceae bacterium | reverse complement strand
TCAGCATCCACCACAGCCGGGCGGCCGAGAACAGGCCGCGCTGGTCGTAGACGACGATCCGGCTGGAATTCGACCCGCCGAACCCCATCATCGCCTCGGCGAACTGTGATGGTTCCGGCAGCATGTGCGGCAGGTTCGAGGCCCGATCGGCGATCCGGTCGATATCGAAGAACTGCGCGTCTGGAACATGCGCCTCTTCGAACAGCGCCCGCGCATCCTGCCGTTCCGTGGGCAGATAAAAAGAGGCATCGAATATCACCAACTCGGGAGACCGGGACTCATCCGCGAGCTGTGCCGCCGTGATCAGCATGTCCATGGGCGAAGTCTAGCCCCCGGAACGGCGCCACATCAAGGAGGCCGCGCTTTACCTGGGAAAGCTTTACCCGCGAACGGCGGCGAGCATCTCGCGCATCTGCCGCGCCGCCGATACTCCCTTGATCGCGTCGCGCCAGATGTTTTCAGCGACCCGCTGATGCGCCACCACCGCGTCCTCGGCGCTGGTGATCATGGCAACGCCGGTCTGGGCACTTGGCGCGGTATCGGTGGCAAAGGGATTGATCGCAAGGGTCGCACGCTCGCGCCCCCTGAGGAGCAGGAAAGGCCCATTCGGATCGGCGCCGGAAATCAACCCGAACTGCAGACCGATAGGCTCACTTTCCATCAGCTCGGCCATCCGCTCGACCTCGCGCTGCGCCGTCTCGCGGCAGATGCCGCGCATGCGGTCGGAAAGGGGAAGGAAGGCGGCAAGCCCGTCCGCCAGGAAGCGGCGGATCGAGTCGACGGTGAAAACGGCAGTGATGGCGGGGCGCCGGTTCAGGAACATGCGCTTGCGCGAAGTCAGCGTGCTCAGGATCTGCTCCGCCGCCACCCGC
Source organism: Acetobacteraceae bacterium (assembly GCA_035713005.1). Classification (GTDB taxonomy): domain Bacteria; phylum Pseudomonadota; class Alphaproteobacteria; order Acetobacterales; family Acetobacteraceae; genus Acidiphilium. Next base: position 1,468 of record DASTAF010000123.1, on the reverse strand, counting down.
GCCATGCTGCGGTCCACGCCGGTCTGCTCGCTCGCATCGTCGAAAACCTGCGAAAGCACCGAATCGAACTGGTCCGATGTCACCAGATAGCAGATCGGGCCGAACACCTGCAGGATCTGCTCCGCCGATTCCTCCAGCTGGCGCATCCGCTCCAGATAACCGATCGGCCGGCTGTAATACTCGACCCCGATGCCGAGCAGCGTCAGCGGCGAGATCTTCAGCAACTCGGCGAGGCGCTTGACCGTGTCGAGCTTGATAACCTCGCCCTTCTCGTAGCGGTAGAGGGCCGCGCGCGAGACACCAAGCCGCGCCGCGATTTCTTCGGCCTTCATTCCCGATTCCATCCGGTAGGCGCGAAGCTGTTGGCCGATTTCGTTAAAGCGCATAAGCTCTATCCTGCTCCTGAACTAACAAGCCGTCCTGGCGCCGGCCAGCTCCTCCACCGGAGGCGTAACAGTTTTGATTATTTTACAGTTTCTAGAACTAATTCTCGAAAACACAATACGCTTGTTCATCATCTTGACCCCGTAAAGCCGCTAAAGCCATTGTTATCCAACAATTCAGCGACGGAGAGACAAATTGGCCACATTGTTAAAGCCCAAGGGTGAGCAGAGGCGCCGGCAACGTCAGATGGCGGAGGCGCGGGGCCGGGCGGCCGAGGATCGCGCCGCCGCCTTCTTCGAGGCGAGCGGCTGTCATGTGTTAGCGCGCCGGGTACGGACCGGCGCCGGAGAGATCGATCTGGTTGCGGCCAGCGCGACCACGCTGATTTTCGCCGAGGTTAAGCTGCGCGCCACCGCCCTGGCCGCCGCCGAATCACTCCGCCCGCTCCAGTGCCGCCGCCTGGCCGGCGCGGCGGAGATCATCCTCGCACGCCACCCCGACTGGCTTAGGGATGAGACGCGCTTCGACGTGGTGTTGATCTCGAAGCAGGGGCTTCTTCATCTGCCCGATGCCTTCCGGCCGGAATAGCCGCGGTTGCGGGACTGTCTGGTTCGGTGCAACTCTGCGGCATGTCCTTCGAAGCCGAAACCAGCCATCGTCCAGCGCCAGGGCCGGAACCTTCGTGGCCCCTGCTTCGCCTGCAGCAGGCCGAGCTTGCCGAGTTGCTGCGGCGGGACGTTCCGTCCCAGAGGGCCGGGCTTGCCGCGGCGCGGGTGGCGGCGCAATCCGCCCTGGCCGACCGGATCGAGCCGGACGCGCTGCCCCGCTGGATGACCATCATGGCCGCACCCGCGGCGCCGCCCGCCGATAGGCTGGTCGAGGCATGGCGCGCGGTGAGCCTGCTTCAGCCGGATGCGCCGCAGCCGCCGGGCGAGGCCGACATGGAGGCGATCCGCACCCTGTGGCCGCTGATCGGCACCGCCGAGGCCATCATGGAGACCGGCGGGGATATCAGGCTGCGATGCGATCCGGCCACCGCGCTCAACGGCTATGGCTGCAGCCATCGGCCCCGGCCCTGGGCGAT
>DASTAF010000122.1:0-3788 GCA_035713005.1 Acetobacteraceae bacterium | reverse complement strand
CGGATCGGGCGAGAGATCATCGGCATGGCTGGCGGTCAGCGGGCCGGCGAAGCGGATCAGCACCCCGCCCTGCTCGATCCATCGCCGCAGGGCGGAAGCGCTGGCGGCATCCAGCGGGGCATCGGCCAGCACGATGGCGTTCGCCCCTTGGCGGATGAGATCGCCCGGCGAGCCGGTCTCGATCCTGTCGCCCGGCAGGGCGCGGCGCACGTAATAGAGCGCGCCGAGAAATTTCTGCTCCGCATCGCCCTGGCCACCTGCCGCCAGCCCCAGCACGATTCGCCGCACACTGCCGTCGAGCAGGGCGATTCCACCCGGCGCCGCAGTTCCGGCCAACACCAGCCTCGCCACCCGGTTGCCCAGGGCCAGCGGCAGGTCGACCGGCGCCTCGCCCATGGTTCCGCTGGGCTTCACCAGTATGCCGCTGCGCGCCAGCACCCGGCCATCGGCCGCCTCGGCGAGAATTGCCGCATGGACCGGGCGGCCCTGCGCCGCCACCTCGAGCCGCGCGATGAGCCTGCCCTGCGCATCGAGGCGCGGCGGCAGGACCAACCGGGCCGCGTCCGCTCCCGCCCCTGTCACCCGGATGGGGGCGAGTGCGGCAAGAAACCTCCGGAAGCCAGTGCCTTCGGTCAGCCCATCCGCCAGATAGACGCCGTTCACCGCGCCGATGGCGCCGCGGACCGCCCGCACCGCCGCCGCATCCGCCATCCGGTCAGAGGGCCAGGGCTGCGGCTTCAGCACGTTCAGCCGGGCCAGCGCCGCCTGATGGGAAAGAAGGCCCGTTCCGCGCGGCGGAGCGCCTGCCGCATCGGCGGCGGTTGGGAGCAGGATGATGCCTCGCCCCGGCGCGGAGGCGATGATCTCCCGCGCCGCGTTCAGGTATCGCGGCCAGTCGGGCGCGGCTGCCCAGTCATTATCGATGGCGAGCAGAACCGGTCCGCTGCCCGGAAGCAACTTCGGCGGCACGATCTCCGGTCCGGCGAAGCCGATGATGACCAGGGCCGCCGCGAGCAGCCGCAGCAGCAGCAGCCAGGGCGGCATCCGCACCGGGCTCTGCTCGTCCCGCGCCAATCCGCGCAGCAGCCGCAGGGCCGGAAAGGCCTGCCTGCGAGGGGCGGGAGGCGTGGCCCGCAGCAGCCAGTACAGGAACGGCAGCAGGATGAGGCCGCAGAGGATGAGCGGAGCGGCGAAGCCGAAGCCCGTGGGCATCAGTCCAGTTCCAGCGCCGCGCGGATGGCCGCCAGCGCCAGGGCGGGCGGCGCATCGGTGCGATGGAACACCGGCACCAGCCGGGCCGACTGGGCGAGCCGGGCGACCGCCTCGCGCTGCGCCTCTATCCGTGCCCGATAGGCGCTTCGCACCAGCTCCGCACGCGGAACATCCTCCGGCGCTTCGGCCGTCAGCCCGGTGAACAGCACGCGGCCGTCATAGGGAAAGTCGCATTCGGCCGGGTCCAGGACATGCACCAGCACGCCTCCCGTCGCGTCAGGGCGCCATTCCGCCAGCCGCGCCGCGATCTCCTCCGGCGGATCCAAAAAATCCCCGAACAGGGCGAAGCGCCCGGTGGCGGCGGGCAGCACCGCCGGCTGCTCCAGCGCCAAGGCGAGGCGCGGCAGGGCGCACTCACCCTGAACCGGCCTCGACCGCCGGGCCAGCGCCACCCGTTCGCCGCCGCGCAGCGCCAGCGCCCCGAGGGCAAGGGCGAGCAGCACCGCCCGCTGCCGTTTGGTCGGCAAATCTGGCGCCGAACGCCAGTTCATGCCGGGATTGCCGTCGATGTCGATACTGAGGGTTTCGACCGCCTCCCATTCGCGTTCGCGCACGTAAAGGCGGCTGCCGCGCGCGCTGCGCCGCCAATCGATGGCGCGCAGCCCGTCTCCCCGGTAGTCGCGGAACTGCCAGAACTGCTCGCCCTGACCGCTGCGCCGCCTGCCATGGCGGCCTGGCGCGAAACCCGCCGAAAGACTCTCCGCCGCCAGCAGCAGGGCCGGCAGCGAGGCGGCGAGATTCTGGGCTTCCGCGTGCTGGCTGCTCAAGGAATGGTTCAGCCGATGGCGCGGCTGGCGATGGCGCGGATCACCGCCTCCACATCCCGCCCCTCCGCGCGCGCGGCGAAGGAAAGGCCGATGCGGTGGCGCAGCACCGGCGCCGCCAGCGCGTGAATGTCATCGAGGCTCGGCGATTCGCGGCCATCGAGCAGGGCACGCGCCCGGCTGGCCAGCATCAGCGCCTGGGCGGCGCGAGGCCCAGGCCCCCAGGAGAGCAGGCCGGGAAGCTCGGGCAGGATCGGCGTCTCTGGCCGCGCCCCCCGCACCAGCCGCAGGATCGCCGCCAGCACCGATTCCCCCATCGGCATGGCGCGGACCAAGCGCTGCACCGCGATCAGCCCGGCAGGATCGAGGGCCGGGCGCACCGCCGCCTCCTCGATGCCGGTGGTGGCCAGCAGCATCGCCCGCTCGTCGGCCTCGCTCGGATAATCGATGCGGATCTCGAACAGGAAACGGTCGAGCTGCGCCTCCGGCAGCACATAAGTACCTTCCTGCTCGATCGGGTTCTGGGTGGCCAGCACGTGAAAGGGGCGCGGCAGGGGCCGGTTCTCGCCCGCCACCGCCACGCGGAATTCCGCCATCGCCTGCAGCAGGGCGGACTGGGTACGCGGGCTGGCGCGGTTGATCTCGTCCGCCATCAGCAGCTCGGTAAAGACCGGGCCCTCGATGAAGCGGAACTGCCGCCGCCCGCCCACGCCCTCCTCCATCACTTCACTACCCAGTATGTCGGCGGGCATCAGGTCCGGCGTGCATTGAATCCGGCTGGTGCGCAGGCCGAGGGCAAGACCGATCGATTCCACCAGCCTCGTCTTCCCGAGACCTGGCACGCCAACGATCAGCGCATGGCCGCCGGACAGGATCGCGGCGAGGCACTGGTCGATCACCTCGTCCTGCCCGATGATGGCGGCACGTATCTGATTCCGAGCAAGCTCTAAATTTTGCGACACAGCTTCCAGATCGGGATGCGCTTCCCCCGGCGCGTCGCCGGCCGGCGATTCAAGAGGAATCTCCGCCTCATAGCCTTTTAGCAACTGTCCTCTGAGCTTTTGTCCTAAGGACATTTGTGAACTCCCGTGCCGTTCAAACCCTCTACGGCTGACCTATATCAGCAGATATGGGACATGCTGCAGAAGCGCCAATGATTAAACCGATGATTGCATTCTTCTGGAACCTCCCGAGGCGGGCATCGTGAACGCGGTGGGAGGCGATGGCAACCGGGATCTGTTCGGAACCGCGGATGACAGCTTCCGGCGCGTGTTCTCCGAGGGGCCGAACCCCAGGCTGGAGCAGGACAGGAAGCCGCATCTGCGCCGCAAGCGCGAGGTGATCGATTGCGGGGAGCTGCCCTTCCTGATCCGCCGTGACGGCACCTGGCTCTACCGGGGCAGCCCGATCAACCGCAAATCCATGATTTGTCTCTTCGCCAGCGTGTTGACCAGGGACGCGGAAGGCCGGTTCATCCTGCAAACTCCGGCGGAATGCGGGTCGATCCAGGTGGAGGATGCGCCTTTCGTCGCCGTCGAGCTGCATTGGGCGGGATGCGGGCGCGAGCAGATGCTGAGCTTCCGCACCTCGGCGGATCAGGTGGTGACGGCCGGGCGGCAGCACCCGCTGCGGGTGGCGCATAATTTGCTGACCTGCGAGCCGACGCCCTATATCTGCCTGCGTCATGGCAAGGGCAAGTTTCCCATCGAGGCGCGGATCAGCCGCCCCGTCTATTACGAGCTGGTGGCGCTG
>DASTAF010000121.1:0-7895 GCA_035713005.1 Acetobacteraceae bacterium | reverse complement strand
GCCTTTGCTTTTTCGCCTTTCTGCTCTAAGAGCCCAGGAAAGTGGGCGGTTAGCTCAGCGGTAGAGCGTCTCGTTTACACCGAGAGGGCCGGAGGTTCAAATCCTTCACCGCCCATTCCGGCCTTGCCGGACCTCCTTCATCCCGTTCATTCTCAGCCGCCTTTTCATTCTGCCAGCCATGGCTTGACGATGAGGAGCCGGCGCTTTACAGCCACTCCCATCGCGCGGGTGTAGCTCAGTTGGTTAGAGCGCCGGCCTGTCACGCCGGAGGTCGCGGGTTCGAGCCCCGTCACTCGCGCCAGATCAGTTGATGCCGCAGCGCGCAAACCGTTTCGTGCTCCAGCGGCGAATCATGGTATAAACCCGCAGGAAATGTTCATGGAAGGCGAAGCTTGACCGGTTTCGTGCGCGATGCGACACACGCGCCCGAAACAAGTCTTGCTGTTGGCGGATGGACAGGTTTTGAGGTGAGAGGACCGGAGAGCATGATGCAATCTATCCTGCCGGAATATTTCCCGATCCTGGTCTTCGTCGGGATCGCGGCGCTGATCGGCATAGCCTTCGTGTTCGGCTCGCTGCTCGTCGCCCGGCAGAACGCTTACGGCGAGAAGAACTCGACCTATGAATCCGGTTTCGAGCCCTTCAGCGATGCAAGGCGCCGTGTCGATGTGCGGTATTATCTGGTCGCAATCCTGTTCATCATCTTCGATATCGAGGTTGCCTTCCTGTTTCCCTGGGCGGTGAGCCTTTCGCGGATCGGGATGCTGGGTTTCTGGGCGATGATCGGCTTCCTTGCGGTTCTGACGGTCGGCTTCATTTATGAATGGCGCAAGGGCGCGCTCGACTGGGAATGATGAGTGGGAGTGGCTTGATGAGCGGCATCCAACAGCCGGATATCGCATGGAATCGCGAGGCCCTGGGGCCGGGCGCGGACCAGGATGCGGTGGTGCGTGGCATCACCGGTGAGATCGCCGGGAAGGGCTTCGTCGTCGGCAATCTGGACAGGCTGGTGAACTGGGCGCGCACCGGAAGCCTGTGGCCGATGACTTTCGGGCTTGCCTGCTGCGCGGTGGAGATGATTCACGCCTACATGCCCCGCTGGGACCTGGACAGGTTCGGCACCATTCCGCGCAACAGCCCGCGCCAGAGCGATGTCATGATCGTTGCCGGCACGCTGACCAACAAGATGGCGCCGGCGCTTCGCCGCGTCTATGACCAGATGCCGGAGCCGCGCTGGGTGATCTCGATGGGAAGCTGCGCCAATGGCGGCGGCTACTATCATTTCTCCTATTCAGTGGTGCGCGGATGCGACCGGATCGTGCCGGTTGATATCTATGTGCCCGGCTGCCCGCCCACGGCGGAAGCGCTGGTCTACGGCATCATGCAACTGCAGAAGAAGATCCAGCGCACCGGGACTATCCTCCGTGACTGAAACCGGGATTCAGGCCGAAGCCGAAACCGCCCCGCCCGACATCATCGCCGAGGCCGCGGCCAGCCTGCCTGGCGTGCTGCGCGTCGCGCGCGAGAAGGGCGAGCTGGTGCTGCATGCCGAGCGCGATTCAGCCTTCCAGCTCCTGCAGATACTCAACCAGGACCCGCGCTTCTCCTTCGAGCAGTTCATGGATATCTGCGGGGTCGACTGGCCGGAGCGCACGGAACGCTTCGACATCGTCTACAATCTGCTCTCCGTCACCCGCAATGACCGGATCAGGGTCATCATCACCACCGATGAGCAGACTCCGGTGGACAGTGTCACCTCCATCTGGCCGGGCGCCATGTGGTGGGAGCGCGAGATCTGGGACCTGTTCGGCGTCAGCTTCAACGGGTTGGTCGATCACCGGCGAATCCTGATGGATTACGGCTTCGTCGGTCATCCATTGCGCAAGGATTTCCCGCTGAGCGGCTTCGTCGATCTGCATTACGACGAGGAGGTGAAGCGGGTGGTGTACGACAAGGTGGCGCTGACGCAGGAACTGAGGAGTTTCGACTTCCTGTCTCCATGGGAAGGTCTGACGACGCTGCCGGGGGATGAGAAATCCGATGTCAGTGCCCCGCCGGCGATCGGGCCACAGCCCGCCGTGCTGGCTCGCCCGGTGCCGGCGGTAAGCACGCCGGCCGCGCCGGCTGTGTCATCCGCTCCCAAAGGAACTACGCCATGAGCGGCAATCTTGCTTCCGCGACGCCGAAGCTCGCCAGCGATCACCATACCATCAATGTCGGCCCCCAGCACCCTGCCACCCATGGCGTGCTGCGGCTGATCCTGGAGCTGGACGGCGAGACGGTAACGCGGGCCGATCCGCATATCGGGCTGCTGCATCGCGGCACCGAAAAGCTGATCGAGTGGAAGACCTATCTGCAGGCGGTGCCGTATTTCGACCGGCTCGATTATGTCTCCCCCATGTGCGAGGAGCATGCCTTCGCGCTGGCGACCGAGAAGCTGCTGGGTATCACCGCGCCGGACCGGGCGCAGTGGATACGGGTTCTGTTCTCGGAAATAACCCGCATTCTCAACCACATCCTGACCGTCGTTCATCTCGCGCTGGATATCGGCGCCCAGTCTCCCAGCCTTTGGGGCTATGAGGAGCGCGAGAAGCTGATGGAATTCTACGAGGCGGCTTCCGGCGCCCGGATGCACGCCAATTATTTCCGCCCCGGCGGGGTGGCGAGGGACATGCCAGCGGGGCTTGCCGACCGCATCTGGGCCTGGAGCGAGACCTTCCCGAAATTCCTCGACGATATCGAGGCGCTGCTGAACCAGAACCGCATTTTCAAGCAGCGTCTGGTCGATGTCGGCGTGATATCGCCGCGCGACGCGCTGGGCATGGGCTTCAGCGGCCCCAACCTGCGTGCCTGCGGCATCGCCTGGGACCTCCGCCGTGCCCAGCCCTATGATAAATATGCCGAGGTCGAGTTCGACGTGCCGGTCGGCCATCAGGGCGACTGCTACGACCGCTATCTCGTGCGCGTGGCCGAGATGCGGGAAAGCCTCAAGATCATCCGCCAGGCGCTCCAGCGGCTGCCCGAGGGGCCGGTGAAGATCCAGGATCGCAAGTTCACCCCGCCGCCGCGCGGCGAGATGAAGCGCTCGATGGAGGCGCTGATCCATCATTTCAAGCTGTACACCGAGGGATTCCACGTTCCCGCCGGTGCCACCTACACGGCGGTCGAATCGCCGAAGGGAGAGTTCGGTGTTTATCTGGTGGCGGACGGCACCAACAAGCCCTATCGCTGCAAGATCAGGGCGACCGGATTTTCCCACCTTCAGGCGATGGAATTGATGTCGCGCGGCCATATGCTGGCCGATGCCATTGCGATTCTCGGCTCGATCGACATCGTGTTCGGCGAAGTGGACAGATAACCCATGAGCGACAGACCCGAAGCACCGCCTTTCGCCTTCGACGAGGAGAGCGAGAAGCAGATTCCGGCCATCATCGCCAAGTATCCGGAAGGACGGCAGGCCAGCGCGGTGCTCGGCCTGCTCTATCTCGCGCAGGCGCAGATGCACCGGCGGACCGGTAGCGCCTGGCTGCCGATCACCGCCATGGACGAGGTGGCGCGGCGGCTCGCCATGCCGAGCATGCGTGTTTATGAGGTCGCCACCTTCTACACCATGCTCAACACGAAGCCGGTCGGGCGGTACAATCTGCAGGTCTGCACCACCACGCCCTGCTGGCTGCGCGGATCGGATGCGGTGATGGCCGCATGCAGGGAATTCACCGGGCTGACCCAGTCGGGGCAGACGACCGAGGACGGGATGTTCAGCTTGCTGGAGGTGGAATGCCTGGGGGCCTGCGTGAACGCGCCGGTGATCCAGATCAACGACGATTTTTACGAGGATCTGGACGGGCCGCGCACGCTGGCTCTGCTGGAAGCCTTCCGCCGGGGCGAACTGCCGCCGCCCGGTTCCTCCATCGGCCGCCAGGGATCGGCGCCGGAAGGCGGTCCAACCACCCTGTTCAACGTCAAGACGGATGCGACTGCCGAAAGCGCGGGCGCGGATCAGGAATGACATCATGCTGAGCGACAAGGACCGGATCTATACCAATCTCTACGGCCAGCGGGATTTCGGCCTGAAGGCCGCCCGGGCGCGCGGCGACTGGGACGGCACGGTGGACATATTGGCGCGCGGGCGCGACGCGATCATCGAGGAGATGAAGGCATCCGGGCTGCGCGGGCGCGGCGGGGCAGGATTCCCCACCGGGATGAAATGGTCCTTCATGCCGAAGCAGAGCGACGGCAGGCCGAGCTTCCTCGTCATCAACGCCGATGAGAGCGAGCCTGGCACCTGCAAGGACCGCGACATTCTCCGCCAGGAGCCGCACAAGCTCATCGAGGGCGCGCTGATCGCCGGCTTCGCCATGGGCGCGCATACCGCCTATATCTATATCCGTGGTGAGTTCTACAACGAATACAGGCATTTGCAGGCTGCTATTGATGAAGCCTATGAAGCCGGGCTGCTGGGTAATGATGCTTGCGGCTCCGGCTGGGACTTCAATCTTTACGTCCATCGCGGCGCCGGTGCTTATATCTGTGGCGAGGAATCGGCGATGCTCGAAAGCCTGGAGGGCAAGAAGGGCATGCCGCGGATGAAGCCGCCTTTCCCGGCGGCGGTGGGCCTGTATGGCTGCCCGACCACGGTGAACAATGTCGAGACCATCGCCACCGTGCCCGCCATCATGCGCCGGGGCGCGGCCTGGTTTTCCACTCTGGGGCGGCCGAAGAACAGCGGCACCAAGATCTTCTGCATCTCCGGCCATGTGAACCGGCCCTGCAACGTGGAGGAGGAACTCGGCATCCCGATGCGCGAGTTGATCGAGCGCCATGCGGGTGGCGTGCGGGGGGGCTGGGATAATCTGCTGGCGGTGATTCCGGGCGGCTCCTCGGTGCCGATGATCCCGAAACCGGTCTGCGACACGGTGCTGATGGACTATGACAGCCTGCGGGATGCGCGCAGCGGCCTGGGCACCGCCGCCGTCATTGTGATGGACAAGTCCACCGATCTGATCAAGGCGATCGCCCGGCTCTCCGCCTTCTACAAGCATGAAAGCTGCGGCCAGTGCACTCCCTGCCGCGAGGGCACGGGCTGGATGATGCGCACCATGAACCGGATGGTGGAGGGCAGGGCGGAGCTTTCCGAGATCGACCTGCTGGAGCAGGTGACCAAGCAGGTCGAGGGGCATACGATCTGCGCCCTGGGGGATGCCGCGGCCTGGCCGATCCAGGGGCTGCTGCGGCATTTCCGCCCGATGGTGGAAGAGCGCATCGCCCTTTATCATGGCGCGCGCGGGCAAGACCTGCCGATGGCGGCGGAATAGGCGCGGCGGAACGGAATATCGTCATGGCAAAAGTCACGGTCGACGGCATCGAGATCGAGGTGCCGAACGGATACACGGTGCTGCAGGCGGCGGAGGCGGCGGGCAAGGAAATCCCGCGCTTCTGCTATCATGAGAAGCTTTCCATCGCCGGCAATTGCCGCATGTGCCTGGTCGAGGTCGAGAAGATGCCAAAGCCGGTCGCCTCCTGCGGGCAGCCGGTGGGCGAGGGCATGGTCATCTACACTGACAGCGAGAAGGTGCGCGAGGCGAGGCGGGGGGTGATGGAATTCCTGCTCATCAACCACCCGCTCGACTGCCCGATCTGCGACCAGGGCGGCGAATGCGACCTGCAGGACGAGGCGATGGGCTACGGGCGCGACCACTCGCGCTATATCGAGAACAAGCGGGCAGTGAACGAGAAGGATTTCGGTCCGCTGGTGAAAACCAACATGACGCGCTGCATCCATTGCACGCGCTGCATCCGCTTCATGTCGGAGATTGCTGGCACGCCGGAACTGGGTGCCATCGCTCGCGGCGAATCGATGGAGATCACCACCTATACGGAGCGCCCACTCTCCTCGGAGCTTTCCGGCAACATCATCAATCTCTGCCCGGTGGGCGCGCTCACCTCGAAGCCCTATGCCTTCGTCGCCCGCCCCTGGGAACTAGGCAAGACCGACAGCATCGACGCGCTGGACGCGGTCGGCAGCAATATCCGTATCGACACCCGCGCGACCGACGTGCTGCGCATCCTGCCCCGCATCAACGATGCGGTGAACGAGGAATGGCTGGGCGACAAGTCCCGCTTCTCGCATGACGGGCTGCGCCGCCGCCGGCTCGACCGGCCATGGATCAGGCGGGACGGCAAGCTGCGGCCCGCTAACTGGGACGAAGCGCTGCAGCTTGTCGCCACCCGGCTTCTGGCCACACCGGGGGAGCGCGTCGGCGCCATCGCCGGCAATCTCTGCGAGGCCGAATCCATGTTCGCGCTGAAGGAGCTGATGACGCTGCTTGGCTCGGGCAATCTCGACTGCCGGCAGGATGGCGCCGCGCTCGACGCCTCGCGCCGCGAGTTCTACCTGTTCAACACCACCATCGAGGGAATCGAGCAGGCGGACTCGGCGCTGATCATCGGCGGCGATCCGCGGCGCGAGGCGCCGGTGCTGAACGCGCGGCTCCGCAAGATCTGGTTCAACGGCGGCGCGACGATCGGGACCATCGGCGCGGCCTCCGATCTCACCTACGACGTGCATTCCCTCGGCAATGAGGTGGCGGCGATTCGCGGCCTGCTCGACGGCTCGCATGAATTCGGGAAGATCCTGGAGGAGGCGAAGCGGCCGATGGTCATTCTCGGCCAGTCGGCGCTGGCTCGTCCCGATGGCGCGGCAGTACTGGGCGCGGCATGGGAGATCGCCCGGAAATTCGGGATGATCGGGCCGGAATGGCATGGGTTCAACGTGCTGCACAATGCCGCCTCGCGGGTGGGCGCGCTCGACATGGGTTTCCTCCCCCAGGCGGGCGGCAAGTCCATGGCGAGGATGATGGATGGCGGGGTGGATATCCTGTTCCTGCTCGGCGCCGACGAGTTCGATATGGAGCGGATCGGCCGCGACACTTTCGTCATCTATCAGGGCCATCACGGCGACCGCGGCGCGGCGCGGGCGGATGTGATCCTGCCGGGCGCGACCTATGCCGAGAAGCACGGGCTTTACGTGAACACCGAAGGCCGGGTGCAGAAGGCCCTGCGTGCCCTGTTCCCGCCCGGCGAAGCGCGGGAGGATTGGAAGATCATCCGCGCCCTCAGCGGCGCGCTCGGCCGGCCCTTGCCGTACAACACGCTGGAGGCGCTCCGCCAGCGCCTCGCGGAAGCCTATCCCAGCTTCGGCGAGATCGACAGGGTGCGGCGGCCCGATCCCGCCACTGAAGGGCCGGCATTCCGGATTGGCGAGCTGCGGGACGAGGTTTTCCTGCCGCCCCCCATCAACTACTACCAGACCGACCCGATCAGCCGGGCCAGCCCGACCATGGCCCGCTGCGTGGAGGCCCAGGCCGCCTACCATCTTCCCCTGGCGGCGGAGTAGGCGATGAACGGCTTCTTTACCACCAACGATTTCGGCATTTTCCTGCTCACCCTGGGGCAAAGCCTTGCTTTGATCGTGCCGCTGCTGATCGGCGTCGCCTATCTTACCTATGGCGAGCGCAAGGTCCTGGCGGCGATGCAACTCCGCAAGGGGCCTAACGTCACCGGCCCGTTCGGACTCTGGCAGCCTTTCGCTGATGCCATCAAGATGCTGTTCAAGGAGACGGTCATCCCCGATGGGGCGAACCGGCTGCTCTTCCTGCTGGCGCCGATGCTCACCTTCGGCCTCGCGGTCATCGCCTGGGCGGTCATCCCGGTGAACAACCACTGGGGCATCGCCAACATCAACGTGGGCATGTTGTACCTGTTCGCGGTTTCGTCCTTGGGCGTGTACGGCATCATCATCGCGGGCTGGGCGAGCAACTCGAAATACGCGATGCTCGGCGCGCTGCGCAGCGCCGCCCAGATGATCAGCTACGAAGTCTCGATGGGCTTCGTCA
>DASTAF010000120.1:0-4419 GCA_035713005.1 Acetobacteraceae bacterium | reverse complement strand
CCATTCCCGATGATCACGCTGCCCGACTCCCCCTGGGTCAGCACCGCGAGCGGAACCGCCTCCGCCGCTTCCGCCGCCGCGTCATCGAACCTGTCCCGCTCGAACAGGCTGCAGATTTCGGTCTCGTTGGCGAAGAGGATGTCCACCCCCTCGCGGATCAGTTCGCGGAAGCCTTCCCGGTGCCGGTCCACGCAGAAGGCATCGGAGAGCGAGAGCGCGACGCGGCGCCCGGCTTGGCGGGCGATGCGCGCGGCGCGGCGGAAGGCGGCCTGGGCGGGCAGGGGATCGAACAGATAGCCTTCCAGGTAGAGGATCGCGGACTGGGCGATCACCTCCTCGTCCAGATCGGCCTCGGTAAACTCCCCCGCGATGCCGAGATGCGTATGCATGGTGCGCTGCCCGTCCGGCGTCACCAGCACCAGGCAGCGCGCGGTCGGGCCGGCACCGGTCATGGGCGCGGTAGGAAAGGTCACGCCCATCGCCCGCATGTCGTGCCGGAACACCTCGCCCAGTTGATCCTCCGCCACTTTACCCAGGAAGGCGACTCTTGCGCCCAGTCCGGCCGCGACGGCGCAGCTATTGGCGACCGAGCCGCCGGAAGCCTCGATTCCCGCCGGCATGGCGGCGTAGAGTGCCTCGGCGGCCTTTGCATCAATGAGCGTCATCGAGCCCTTGCGCATCGCCTGCTTGTCGAGGAAGCGGTCATCGACGCGGGTAAGTACGTCCACGATCGCGTTGCCGATGCCGGTCAGGTCGAAGCGGGCCGGGTGCGTCATCTGAAATCCTTTTCGTCAGCGGGATGACGGCCTAACACTCCGCGGGCCGCGCGCCAACCGGCAATGGCCGCAGCACTCTGGCTGCGCCATTACAGAAAATACAAAAAAACACTGGTCCGCCTATTGGTCGGGCGCCGCGCCGCGTGCTACCCCGGCGTCAGGCAATTCGTGAATCAGGCAAGCTCGTGAATCGGAGTGGAGAGGTCCAGTGATCAAGTTTTTGCGGCGCGATGAAAATCCGTCCGATCCGGGGGATCAGGCCGGTCCGCCTCCCGGCTCGAACATCGGAGCATCCGAAATGCCCAGGTCCGAGATGCCCAGGCAGGATGAGAGGCGCGCGGCGCTCGATGACGAGCTGGGCGTGCCGCCCTTCCGGCCCGCCCCGAATTCCCTGCCGTCCAATCCGCCGCCAGCGGCCCCGCCATCCGCTTCATCATCCGCGTTCAGGGAGATGTGGCAACCGCAAGACAAGGAGACATCCATGGCCCGTTCCCCCTTCACCTCCGCGCAGAATCCGGCGGCGCCCACTCCGGCGGCACCGGCCGCCCAGGTTCCGGGCAGCGCGTTCCGCCCCGCCGGCGCCCGCATGCCGGACGCCGCCGAGCGCCGCACCCTGGTTGTCGGGCGCGGCATCAGCGTGCAGGGAACGGTGCAGGACGCGGAACGCCTGGTCGTCGAGGGAACGGTGGAGGCGACGATGATCAACGCCGCCGAGCTTTCCATCGCCCAGGGCGGCATCTTCAAGGGCGAGGTCGAGGTCGAGGAGGCGGAGATCGCCGGCACGATCGACGGCACGCTGACCGCCCGTCACTCGCTGATCGTGCGCACGACCGGCCGGGTGCTCGGCACCGCGCGCTGCCGCCGCCTGCAGGTGGAGGATGGCGGCCAGATCACCGGCCGGATCGAGATGATCTCGGAGAGCGGCGGCAACCAGGCGGAGTGAGGCGAGCCTCCTGCGCCGCCAGCCTGGAAAACCGCCCCGCCTCCTGATAGACCGGCGCCGAACCGGATAAAGGCGGCAAGCATGGGCGGATTACGGGTTGCGGTGCAGATGGACCCGATACACGGCATCGATATCGAGGGCGATTCCACCTTCGCCCTGATGCTGGAGGCGGAAGCGCGCGGCCATCGCCTGTGGTACTACACCGTGCCGGACATGTGGCTCGACGGGGCGGTGCTGAAGGCGGTGGCGCGGCCGGTTTCGGTGCGGCGGCAGAAGGGGGATTTCCATACGCTGGGCGAGCCGGAAGTGCTCGATCTCGCCAGCATGGACGTGGTGCTGATGCGCCAGGACCCACCCTTCGACATGGCCTATATCACCGCCACCCATCTGCTGGAGCATATCCATCCGCGCACGCTGGTGGTGAATGATCCCGCCTCGGTGCGCAACGCGCCGGAGAAGCTGCTGGTGATGCGGTTCCCGGAGCTGATGCCGCCCACCATGATCGCCTGGAACGCCGCCCCAATCCGCGAATTCCGCGAGCGGCACCAGGACATCATCATCAAGCCGCTGTTCGGCAATGGCGGCACCGGCATCTTCCGCATTCGCCCTGATGACGAGAATCTCGGCGCGCTGCTCGACCTGCACTTCACCAGATCGCGCGAGCCGCTGATGATCCAGCGCTACGAACCGGCGGTGCGGCAGGGGGACAAGCGCATCATCCTGATCGACGGCGAGGCGATGGGGGCGATCAACCGCGTGCCGATCAGCGGCGATGCCCGCTCGAACATGCATGCCGGCGGCGTCGCGCAGCCCACCGAGCTCACCGCGCGAGACCGGGAAATCTGCGAGCGCATCGGCCCCGTCCTTCGCGAGCAGGGGCTGCTCTTCACCGGCATCGACGTGATCGGCGAATACCTTACCGAAATCAACGTGACCTCGCCGACCGGCATCCAGCAGATCGCGCGCTTCACCGGCATTCATCTGGAGCAGGCGATCTGGGACCGGATCGAGGCGAGGCGTGCGCAAGGCTAGCGCCCTGGCGGTGCTGGCGGCGCCCTTCCTGGCCGCCGCCGTGCCGCTGCTGCGCCCCTGGCCGCCGGGGGCGATCATGCGGGAGGTCTCGGCGCCCCTGCCGCGGGGCGGCGCCTTTACGGTGGTGGCGAGCCGCGCGCCGCGCGGAAGCCAGTTCCAGTATTATCTCTCGATCTACGCGGCCTGGCCCGGCGCGGCCTGGCACCGGGTGTTCCTGGCGCCTTCCCAGGCAAGCCAGGCGATTCCCCTGGTGACGCAGGGGCACGGCACCACGAGATTCTTCCCGGATCAGACGCTGACCCTGCTCGGCACGGTGCCGATGAAGCCTGATGCCGCGCCCTTCGCGGTGGCGGAAATGCACAATGCCGGCGCCGATTGCGGGGAAGGCACGGTCATGCTGCTGGGCGAGACGGGCAGGCGGCGCTTCGGCCCGGTGCTGACTCTCTCCAACCCCTGCGCCTTGACCGCCAAAATCGTAGGCGATCACATCGAGCTTTCCGGCCCCTATTACGCGAAGGGCGCGCCGCTCTATAAGCCGACGATCAGCCACGCCCGCGCCCTGCTGCGCTACCGAGGCGGGCACTTCACCGAAACGCCGGATTATTTCCGGATGGGCGGCTCCTAGCCTTCGCCCTGGGGCCGCTCGAACGCGTCCTTGCCGTCGAAGCGCTGCAGCTTCTCGACATGCATCCAGGAATGGCGGGCGCCGATCTGCTTGACGAGATCGGAAATGCCCTGCGGCCCATTCCCGGCGGCGGGCTCCTTCAGCATGAACCGGCAGTCGAAATGATCGACGAGGAAGGTCTGCCCGCCGGTCGAGGGCCAGACCTGAACCCCGCGGTTGGAGATGGAATCGAGTCGTAGCGCGCTCCCCTCGGCGATCTCCTTGAGCGACCGGCCAAGCTCCTCGGCGGAAAGCCCGGATTCGATGAAGATGTCCACCCCCAGCAGCTCGCGGGTCTTCGGCTCGGTATGGGCGGTCAGATCAGGCCAGGCGGCGAGGGCGAGGGGCCGGTAGGCGCGCGAGGGCAGGTTGCTCGACCGGCCGAGATTGCCGATGAGCTGCGCGACGAATTTTTCCGTCCCCACCCCATGCCCGCGCGGCGAAAGATCGCCGGTCAGGTTCTCGCCTTCCGCCAGGGTGATGAACAGGGCCTGTTCGATCAGCGCCGCCACCTCGAACGCGCCGATATGGCGCAGCATCATCAGCCCGGCGGAGAGCAGGGCGGTGGGATTGGCCAGCCCCTTGCCGGCAATTTGGGGCGCCGAGCCATGCACCGCCTCGAAAATCGCCGCATGATCGCCGAGATTGGCCGAAGGCGCGATCCCCAGCCCGCCCACCAGCCCGGCAGCGAGATCGGAGATGATGTCGCCGTTCATGTTGGAAGTCACGATCACGTCGAACTGCTCGGGCGCGATCACCAGCTGATGGGCGCAGTTGTCGATGATAATGTGGTCGCGCGCGATGCCCTCATATTCCGGGCCGACCTGCTCGAACACCCGCTTCATCATGCCCTCGGTCAGCTTCATGATGTTCGCCTTGGTGGCGCAGGTGACCTTCTTGCGATCCTCGGCGATGGCGAGGGCAAAGGCGGCGCGGATGATGCGCTCGCAGCCCGGCCTGGTCATCAGCTTCAGGCATTGCGCCACATCGGGCGTCTGCATGTG
>DASTAF010000119.1:0-2510 GCA_035713005.1 Acetobacteraceae bacterium | reverse complement strand
CGCGTCACCGAGGCTTTGGCCTTCGACGACGTGTTGCTGGTTCCGGCCTATTCCCAGGTTCTTCCGGCTTCCGTTTCCACCAGCACCCGCCTGACCCGCGAGATCCGGCTGAACATTCCGCTGATCTCCGCCGCCATGGACACGGTGACGGAGGCGCCGATGGCGATCGCCATGGCGCAGCAGGGCGGCATGGGGGTGATCCACAAGAACTTCACCATCGAGGAGCAGGCGGCGCAGGTTCGCCAGGTGAAGAAGTTCGAGAGCGGCATGGTGGTCAATCCGCTCACCATCCATCCGGACCAGACCCTCGCCGAGGCCCAGGCGCTGATGGCCGCGCATCATATTTCCGGCGTGCCGGTGGTGGAGCGGGAGACCAACCGGCTGGTCGGCATTCTCACCCATCGCGACGTGCGTTTCGCGACCGACCCGAATTCGCGGGTGTACGAGCTGATGACGCGGGAGAATCTCGTCACCGTTTCGCTGGATGTGGGGCCGGAGCAGGCCCGGCACCTGCTGCACCGGCACCGGATCGAGAAGCTGCTGGTGGTGGATGACGCCTATCGCTGCATCGGGCTGATCACGGTGAAGGACATGGACAAGGCGGAGGCGCATCCGCTCGCCAACAAGGACGAGCTGGGGCGCCTGCGCGTCGCGGCGGCGACCGGCGTGGGCGATGATGGCGCGGCGCGGGCCGAGGCGCTGATCGCGGCGGGGATCGACGTGGTGGTGATCGATACCGCCCATGGCCATTCGGAGGGGGTGCTGAAATCGGTCTCGCGGATCAAGGCGCTGTCGAATTCGGTGCAGGTGATGGCGGGCAACGTGGCGACGCCGGAGGCGGCGAGGGCGCTGATCGAGGCCGGGGCGGATGCGGTGAAGATCGGCATCGGGCCGGGCAGCATCTGCACCACGCGGGTGGTCGCCGGGGTGGGGATGCCGCAATTCTCCGCCGTGCTGGAAACCGCCGCCGCCTGCCATGAGGCGGATGTGCCGGCGATCGCCGATGGCGGGATCAGGACTTCCGGGGACATGGTGAAGGCGCTGGCCGCCGGCGCCGACTGCGTGATGGTCGGCTCGCTGCTGGCCGGCACGGATGAAGCGCCGGGAGAGGTGTTTTTATATCAGGGGCGCAGCTATAAATCCTATCGCGGCATGGGCAGCCTGGGCGCCATGGCGCGCGGCTCGGCGGACCGGTATTTTCAGCAGGAAATCAAGGATTCGATGAAATTCGTCCCCGAGGGGATCGAGGGCAGGGTGGGCTATAAGGGGCCGATGTCCAGCGTCGTGCACCAGCTGGTCGGCGGGCTGCGTGCGGGCATGGGCTATACCGGCTGCGCGGCCATCGCCGATCTGTGGACCAAGGCGAGGTTCCGCCGCATCACCAATGCCGGCCTGCGCGAGAGCCACGTGCATGACGTGGCGATCACCCGGGA
This sequence comes from Acetobacteraceae bacterium, assembly GCA_035713005.1. Taxonomy (GTDB): domain Bacteria; phylum Pseudomonadota; class Alphaproteobacteria; order Acetobacterales; family Acetobacteraceae; genus Acidiphilium. The sequence goes on along the minus strand of DASTAF010000119.1, from coordinate 1,077 downwards.
GGCGCCCAATTACCGGCAAGACTAGCGCATGATGCAGATGTCATGATGCAATCAGGGCGGATCGCCGCCGCGATCGAGCTGCTGGACACCATCCTGGACGACCGGCGTCCGGCCGATGCGGTCGCGAACGCCTATTTCCGCGACCGGCGCTATATCGGCGGCGGAGACCGGCGGGAGATCGGCGCGATGGTGTGGGACGTGCTGCGCACCCGCCGCCGCCTGGGCTGGTGGCTGGTCGGGGGAGGCGGAGAGCCCTCGCCGCGCCTGCTGGTCGTGGCCTCGCTGCTGTTCGGCGGCGCGCGGCTTGCGGAGATCGAGCGGTTCTTCGGCGTCGAGCGCTTCGCGGCAAAGCCCCTGAGCAGGCCGGAGCGCGGGGTGCTGGCCGCGCTGGAGGGCGGGAGGCTCGATCATCCGGACATGCCGGATGGGGTGCGGCTCGAAGTGCCGGACTGGCTGGTGCCGCGCCTCGCCGCGCGGTTCGGGCCGGAGCTTCATGCGGAAATGGCGGCGATGTCGGAACAGGCGCCGCTCGACCTGCGGGTGAATCTGCTGAAGGGAACGCGGGAGGATGCCGCCGCCGCGCTCGCGCGGGATGGTCATCCGGCGCGTCCCACCCGCTGGAGCCCGTGGGGGCTGCGCCTCGCCGCGCGGCAGAACATCACCCAGAGCGCCGCCTTCCGCGACGGGCTGGTGGAAATTCAGGACGAGGGCAGCCAGCTGGTGGCCAGGCTGGCCGGTGCCGGGCCTGGGCTGCGGGTCGCGGATTACTGCGCCGGCGCCGCCGGCAAAACGCTGGCCATGGCGATGACCATGGAGAACAAGGGGCATATCGTGGCCTGCGATGTGTCGGCGCCGAGGCTGGAAGCGGCGGTGAAGCGGCTGCGGCGGGCGGGGGTGCATAATGTCGAGCGGCATCTGCTGGAGGCCGGAGACAAATGGGTGAAGCGGCAGGAGAGGAGGTTCGACCGGGTGCTGGTCGATGCGCCCTGCACCGGCACCGGCACCTGGCGGCGGAATCCGGATGCGCGCGCGCGGCTGACCGAGGCGGATCTGCAGGAACTGACGGTGAAGCAGGCG
>DASTAF010000118.1:0-2766 GCA_035713005.1 Acetobacteraceae bacterium | reverse complement strand
GGCGAGATGCTGAAGGTGGAGGACGTGCTGGAGATCCTGGCGATTCCGCTGCTCGGCATCATCCCCGACAGCGAGGCGGTGCTGCGCGCCTCCAATCTCGGCACCCCCGTCACCCTGCACAATCCCGCATCGGCGCCGGCGCGCGCCTATACCGACGCCGCCCGCCGCCTGATGGGCGAGGAGGTGGAAATGAAGGTGCCTGTGGAAAAAATGGGCCTGCTGGGCCGTCTGTTCGGGCGTAAGGCGGCATGAATATCCTCCGGTTCTTCAATCGCAGCAGCTCGGCGCCGGTGGCGCGGGAAAGGCTGCAGATCATGCTCGCGCATGACCGCGCGCTCAGCGGCAACCGGGACCTCGCGGCGGTGCTGCAGGAGGAAATCCTCGCCGTCATCGCCAAGCACATCGCCATCGACCGCGAGAAGGTGCTGGTGAAGCTCGAACGCGGCCAGGCGGTCTCGACCCTGGAGATCGACATCGAGATGCCCGCGCCCGGCAAGGCCGAGCGGGAGAAGGACGAGGTCTCCACCGCCTGAGGCCCGGCGGCTTGGCAAGCCGGCCCGATCTGGTGTAGGCCAGCCGGGCGACGGTTCCGCGCGAGCGGATCAAAAGGGAATGCCGTGAAGCCTCGGCCGGGGTCCGCCCCCGGAGGCGAGTCGGCAGCTGCCCCCGCAACTGTCAGCGGCGAGTGACGACCTGCAGCCCTGAGGGGCGGCCACTGGCGCAAGCCGGGAAGGCCGGGACGGCACGGCGACCCGCGAGCCAGGAGACCTGCCGGCGCGGCACCAACCAGGCGGCCGGGCGGGGTGCACCGGGCGCGGAGCGATATCCCATGAATCCATCGGAAGACCGTTTCGGTCGTCCGCGCGGCGCGCGGCTGCCCTCCATCCGTGGAGGCCGCGCATGACCATCGCCGCCAATCTCGGCTTTCCCCGCATCGGCCACCGGCGCGCGCTGAAGGCGGCGCTGGAGGCATTCTGGGCCGGCAGAACCAGCGAGGCCGCGCTGGAGGAAACCGCCGCCCGGCTGCGCGCAACCCATTGGGCGGCGCAGCGCGGCGCCGGCATCAGCCACATCCCGAGCCACGACTTCTCGCTCTACGACCATGTGCTGGACATGGCGGTGATGCTCGGCGCCATCCCGCGCGGCTATGGCTGGAGCGGCGAGGGGCCGGTTCCGCTCGCCACCTGTTTCGCTTTGGCGCGCGGCGCCGGTGGCGAGGCCGGGTGCGGTCATGCCCATCATGGCGGCCTGCCGGCGCTGGAGATGACCAAGTGGTTCGACACCAATTATCACTACCTGGTGCCGCGCCTCGCCCCCGGCCAGCGTTTCGTGCTGACCGGGAACCGGCCGTTGACCGCCTGGCGCGAGGCGGAGGCGCTGGGCCTGCGCACCCGGCCGGTGCTGCTGGGCCCGGTGAGCTTCCTCATGCTCTCCAAGACCGATGACGGGGCCGATCCGCTCGATCATCTCCCTGCCCTGGTTCCTGTCTATGCCGCGCTGCTGCGGGAGCTGGCCGAGGCGGGCGTGGCCTGGGTGCAGATGGACGAGCCGGTGCTGGCGCTCGATCTTCCGCCCCGCGCCCGCGATGCCTTCACTTTGGCCTATGCGGCGCTGGCGGGAGACAGCCCGGACATCCTGCTCGCCAGCTATTTCGCCTCCATCGGCGATAATCTTCCCACCGTCCTCGCCCTGCCGGTGGCCGGGCTGCATCTCGATCTCTGCCGGGGGGCGGAGGATCTGGCCCCGGCCCTGGAGCAGGCGCGGCCCGGGCTGACGCTCTCGCTCGGCCTCATCGACGGGCGCAACATCTGGCGGGCCGATCTGCGCGCCGCCTTCGCCACGCTGCGGAAGGCGGCACAGGCGCGCGATCCGCGCCGGCTGATGGTCTCGCCCTCCTGCAGCCTGCTGCACGTGCCGCTCGATCTCGCGCAGGAGACCGGGCTGCCGGAGGCGCTGCGCGGCAACCTCGCCTTCGCCGTGCAGAAGCTGGCCGAGGTGGCGGTCCTCGCGAAAGGCGCTGCCGAGGGCGAGGGAGCCATCGCCGCCGCTTTGGCCGAAAGCGATACCGCCATCGCCGCGCGGCGCGGGCATCAGGCGGCGCACGACCCGGCGGTGGAGGCGCGCATCGCCTCCGTCGCCCCGGAAATGGCCCGCCGCGGCTCTCCCTTCGCCGTCCGGCACCCGATTCAGGAGGCGGCGCTCGGCCTGCCCCGCTTTCCCACCACCACCATCGGCTCCTTCCCGCAGACCGAGGCGGTGCGCCATGCCCGCGCCGCCCATGCGCGCGGCGAGCTGGACGATGCCGGCTACGAGGCGGCGCTGCGCGGCTGGACCAGCGAGGCGATCTCCTGGCAGGAGGAGATCGGGCTCGACGTGCTGGTGCATGGCGAGTTCGAGCGCAACGACATGGTGCGCTATTTCGGCGAGCAGCTCGCCGGCATCGCCTTCACCCGCCATGGCTGGGTGCAGTCCTATGGCAGCCGCTGCGTGGCTCCCCCGATCATCTGGGGCGATGTCTCCCGCCCGGCGCCGATGACGGTGGCCTGGACGGAATATGCCCAGTCCCTCACGGCGAGGCCGGTGAAGGGCATGCTGACCGGGCCGGTGACCATCCTGCAATGGTCCTTCGTCCGCGAGGACATCCCGCGCGAGACGGTCTGCCGGCAGATCGCGCTGGCGCTGCGCGACGAGGTGGCCGATCTGGAGGCGGCCGGCATCCGCGTCATCCAGATCGACGAGCCGGCCCTGCGCGAGGGGCTGCCGCTG
>DASTAF010000117.1:0-3365 GCA_035713005.1 Acetobacteraceae bacterium | reverse complement strand
CTTCCCAGCCCCGCCCGCCGCTTTGAGGCAGTTTATGCCAATGGAGGGACGAAACAATAATTTTTATTCGAGGGAAGCCATGATTCCCTGGGCGCGATTCGCTTAGCTCCCAATCAGCCCGAGCTGCGGGCTGGAAGCCTGGGCGGCGGTCTGGCGGGGAATCCGCCCGGCAAGCCTGGCAGCCCGCCCGGCTTCCACAGCGTTCCGCATGGCCAGCGCCATCCGCACTGGATCATGCGCCTTCGCGATGGCGGTGTTCAGCAGCACCGCGTCACAGCCAAGCTCCATCGCCAGCGCCGCATCCGAGGCGGTGCCTATTCCGGCATCCAGCACCACTGGCACCGGGCTGTTGGCGCAGATGCGCTCGATATTATAGGGGTTGACGATGCCAAGGCCGGAGCCGATGGGCGAGCCGAGTGGCATTACCGTCGCAGCGCCCAGATCGGCGAGCTTGCGGCAGATGATCGGGTCATCCGTGCAATAGGGCAGCACGGTGAAGCCCGACTTCACCAACTCCGCCGTGCCCTTCAGCAGCAGCTCGACATCGGGATATAGCGTTTCCCGGTCGCCGATGATCTCCAGCTTCACCCAGTTCGTGCCCAGCGCCTCGCGCGCCAGCTCGGCTGTCAGCACCGCGTCCTTCACGCTGGCGCAGCCCGCCGTGTTGGGCAGCAACCGGTAATTCCCGCCCAGCAGGTCGAGCAGGCTGCCGCCATAGGCGTCCAGGCTGATCCGCCTGATTGCCACCGTTACCAGCGACGGCGCCGCCGCCTCCAGCGCCGAGGCTAGCACATGCTGGTTGGGATAACCGCCCGATCCCATGAACAGCCGGCTGCCGAGGCTCTGCCCGGCGATGACCAACTGGTCCTGCAGGTCGATCCGTGAATCCATCTCAGCCGCCCCCTCAACCACCACCGATGGCGCGGACGATCTCCACCTGATCCTCCGGATGCAGCAGGGTGGTGGCCCAGGCGCTTTTCGGCACCAGCTGCTCGTTCAGCGCGACCGCCAGCCCTTCGCCCGCCAGGCCACGCGCCTCCATCAACGCCTTGATCGTCTTGACCGCCAGCGTTTCCATCGCGCCATTGACGCGAATAAAGAATTCCTCGCTCAAGCCACTCTCCTCTGTGCCGGGGGGCGCCCGGCAAAGCGTTCGATCGAAAATGCCGCGATCCGGGGATCAATGCGTCCCTCCAGGATCGTCGCGGCCATGGCATCCGCCGTCACCGGCGTCAGCAATATGCCATTGCGGTGATGCCCGGTGGCGATCATCAGCCCGCCGACGCCGGAAGGGCCGAGGATCGGCGCATCGTCGCGCGAACCGGGGCGGAAGCCAACCCAGGTTTCGGCGATAGGCAGATCCTCGATTGCAGGCAAAGCCCGCCAGGCGCCATCCAGCAGGCCGAACATGCCGCCCGCGGTGATCCTGTCGTCGAAGCTGCGCTCCTCGACCGTGGCGCCGATGATCAGCCGCCCATCGAGGCGGGGCACCAGATAGGCGCGCGGCGCCCAGACCACATGGCGGAGCAGCGGCGCCTTCGGCTCCATCTGCACCGCCAGCATCTGGCCCTTGACAGGCCGCACCGGCAGCCGGTCCGCCGGCAGGTCCAGCATGCCGGACCAGGCGCCGGAGGCGACCACCACGCAATCGGCGGAATGGGAACCGGAAGCGGTGACGATGCTGCTGACCCGCCCGTTCGCCATCTCGACCCTGGTGACGAGGCAATCCTCGTGCAGCGTGCCGCCGGCGCGGGTAAACGACTTGGCAAGCGCCTCCGCCACCTTCCGGTTATCCACCTGCCAATCCCCTGGCGAGAACACCGCGCCCGCAAGCTGCGGGGCGAGATGCGGCTCGCGCTCCCGCGCCTCGGCGGGGGTCAGCCATTCCAGGGCAACGCCCTGCTTCGTCTGGAACTGGTAGTCATGGCGCAGCCGCGCCACATCATCGCGGTTCAGCGCAATGATCAGCGTGCCCTCGCGGCGCAGCCCTACATCCATGTCGGATGCCGCTTCCAGCTCCGCCGCGAAATCCGCCCAGAGGGCGAGGCTCGCGCGGTTGAGTGCGCCGAGTGCTGCCTCGCCCGGCTCGGTCTCGCAACCGGCGGCGAGCATCCCCGCCGCCGCCCGGCTTGAACCCTGACCCGCCTTGCCACGCTCGAAGATATGAACTTCCGCGCCCCGGCCGGCTAGCCGCCAGCCGATGGAAAGCCCGATCACCCCGCCGCCGATGATCGCGACGCGCATGTTATTCCGCCGCCTGCTCCGGCAGATAGATCTTGCCGCCTAGCTCGCGGAACTCCTCGCTCTTCTTCTCCATCCCCTCCATCCGCGCCGCATCGTCGCGAATGTCCTGGCTGATCTTCATCGAGCAGAATTTCGGCCCGCACATCGAGCAGAAATGCGCGACCTTATGCGCCTCCTTGGGCAGCGTCTCGTCATGAAAGGCGCGGGCGGTATCCGGGTCGAGGCCGAGGTTGAACTGATCCTCCCAGCGGAACTCAAACCGGGCGCGGGAGATCGCATCGTCATGCAGCTTGGCGGCGGGATGGCCCTTGGCGAGATCGGCGGCATGGGCGGCAAGCTTGTAGGTGATTACTCCGGTCTTCACGTCATCGCGATTCGGCAGGCCGAGATGCTCCTTCGGCGTCACGTAGCAGAGCATGGCGGTGCCGAACCAGCCGATCATCGCGGCCCCGATCGCCGAGGTGATATGATCATAGCCGGGCGCGATATCGGTGGTCAGCGGCCCGAGCGTATAGAACGGCGCCTCATGGCAGATCTTGAGCTGCTTCTCCATGTTCACCTTGATCTTATGCATGGGAACATGTCCAGGCCCTTCGATCATCACCTGGCAGCCCTTCTCCCAGGCGATCTTGGTCAGCTCACCCAGGGTTTCCAGCTCGGCGAACTGCGCGGCGTCATTGGCGTCGGCGATGGAGCCGGGGCGCAAGCCATCCCCGAGCGAGAAGGAGACGTCGTACTTGCGCATGATGTCGCAAATCTCGTCGAAATGCGTGTAGAGGAAGCTTTCCTCGTGACGCGAGAGGCACCAGCGCGCCATGATCGAGCCGCCGCGCGAGACGATGCCGGTGACGCGCTTGGCGGTCAGCGGGATATAGGCGAGGCGAACCCCGGCATGAATGGTGAAATAGTCCACGCCCTGCTCGGCCTGCTCGATCAGCGTGTCGCGGAACACTTCCCAGCTCAGCTTGTCCGGATCGCCGCCAACCTTCTCCAGCGCCTGATAAATCGGCACCGTGCCAATCGGCACCGGGGAGTTGCGCATGATCCAGCCGCGGATGTTGTGGATGTTGCGGCCGGTCGAAAGGTCCATCACCGTGTCGCCGCCCCAGCGGATCGACCAG
>DASTAF010000116.1:0-2700 GCA_035713005.1 Acetobacteraceae bacterium | reverse complement strand
GATGGCGAGGAAGCAGGCCACCGAGAAGAGCAGCCCCAGCACCATGGCGAGGCTGGTGTTCAGCGTGGCGGCGAGGTTGAACACCATGCGCCGCGCCGGATCGGCGGCGGTGATGAAGGCGAGGTTATAGCCGGTGGCGGGACCCATGGTGCGAATATCGGCGACGCCGATCCCGCCCAGCATCAGGAAGGGCAGCAGGATCAGCGCCAGGGTGAGGAAATCGGCGCTCGTGGTCAGCAGCAGGAAATGGACCGCAATGCCCAGCATGGTGCCGAACAGGATGCCGCGCAGCATCCCCAGCGTCGCCGAGAGCTTGCTGGGATGGGCGGCGAACAAGGTGGACGAAACACCGGCCCAAATGATGAAATCCGGTCCGTTCTGCCATTCCGAGACATACCAGAACAGCCCGGCGATGCCGACGGCGATGGCCGCCCGCAGCGCGTTGCGCCGCGCCTGCCCCGGCACCGGGGAAAGCTCTTCGGGCAAATCCTGAACCTTATGCCCGGTCACCAGCGCGGCGGCCAGCGCCGCGGCCACCACGCCCAGCGTCACCTCCGCCGTCCGCGTCAGCGCCACCATCAGCACGGCATTGGGATCGGCCAGGCTGCCCATCGCGACGATGGCGGTGGTGAGCCAGGTCAGCGCCGTGGCATAGGTCTGATAGCCGCGCGCGCGGGTTCCGACATAGACACAGAGTGCTGCCCAGAGCGCCATCGCCGTGATGAATTCGAGCGGCGCCTGGGCGAACAGGGCTGCGAACATCACGCCCACCACCGCGCCGATCAGCGTGCCGACCATGCGGTGCCAGGCCTTGGAGAAGGCCCGCTCGGGCAAGGGCAGGCTCACCGTCAGCACCGTCCAGGCCGCCCAGCGCGGCGTGTCGAGCTGCATCCACATCGCCGCGTAGAGCGCGATCAGCGAGGCGATGGCGGTGCGGAAGGCGAATTCCAGATCGCCCGGCAGATGCGCCGCGAGGTCGTGCCAGGGCGAAGGGGGGCGGGCAAGTTCTTTCTGCACGGCCCGCAGATGGGGATGCGGGGCGGCCTGCTCAACTCATCCAGTTGCCGCCATCGACGTTGAGGGTCTGCGCCACCACGTATTCCGCCTCGTCGGAAGCGAGGAAGATCGCCGCCCCCACCATGTCCTCGGGCCGACCCATGCGGCCATAGGGCACTTCCTCGCCCACCAGCCGCTTCTTCTCGCCGATCGGGCGGTTTTCGTATTTGGCGAACAGGGCGTCCACCTCCTTCCACATCGGCGTGTCCACCACGCCCGGAGCGATACCGTTCACGCGGATGCCCTGGCGGATCAGGTTCAGCCCGGCGGACTGGGTGATGCTGATCACCGCCGCCTTGCTCGCGCAATAGACGGCGACCAGCGCCTCGCCGCGCCGCCCGGCCTGGGAGGCCATGTTGACGATCCGCCCGCGCCTGCCGCCGGCGATCATCTGCCGGGCCACCGCCTGCAGGGTGAACAGCAGGCCCTTGACGTTCACCGCGAATTGCAGGTCATAGCTCGCCTCGGTGATCTCGGTGATCGGCGCCATGTCGAACACGGCGGCATTGTTCACCAATATGTCCAGCCCGCCGCGTTCGGCGGTGAAGGATGCGAAGGCCTGGATGGAATCCATGCTGGTCACGTCCAGCGCGCAGGCATGAGCCGAACTGCCCAGCTCACGCGCCACCGCCTGTGCCTGCTCCAGCGAGCGGTCGGCGATGCAGACCCTCGCCCCTTCCCTGACATAGCCGGCGGCGATGGCCCGGCCGATGCCGCCCGCCCCACCGGTGATCGCGGCGTATTTTCCGGTGAGCCTGCCTACCAACACACATATCCCCCATCGGCGAGCACGATCGAGCCGGTCATCAGGCTCGCCGCCTCCGAGGCGAGAAAGAGCACGACCGAGGCGATCTCGTCGGTGCGGCCGATACGGTTCATCGGGGTCATCTCCAGCCAGGTGCGGCTGAGGCTTTCATCCTCCATGCCGAAGCGGTTCAGCGGCGTGTCGATATAGGTGGGGGCCACGGCGTTCACCCGCACGCCACGCTCCGCCCATTCGGCGGCGAGCGAGCGGGTGAGGTGATGCACGGCAGCCTTGGAGGCATTGTAGAAGCTCTGCTTCTGCGGCTTGTTGACGATGAAGCCGGACATCGAGCCGATATTCACCACCGAGCCGCGCCCGCGCCCCAGCATGTGCCGGCCGAATTCGCGCGCGCACCAGAAGGTGCCGTTCAGGTTGACATCGAGCACGTTGAGCCAGTGCTCGTCGGTCACGTCCTCGGCGGCGACGCCGGAACGGGCGATGCCGGCATTGTTGACCAGGATATCGATGCTACCGAGCCGCGCGTTCAGCTCATTCGCCACCCGGCTCACGGCCGGGCTGTCCGTCACGTCCAGAACCACGCTTTCCGCCTGGAATCCGGCCTGGGCCAGCTCCGCCTTGCCTGTCTCGCAGACTTCCGGATCGCGGTCGGCGATGACGACATGCGCCCCCGCCTCGGCGAGCGCCATGCAGCAGGCCAGCCCGATGGCCCGCCCGCCACCCGTCACCACCGCGTTGCAGCCCTTCAGATCGAATTTCTCAAGATACATTCGCAGCTCTTTCTCGAAGTTAGTGCAGTTGGAAATTCCGCTGGAACAGGGCGCGCCCGTCCTCGCCGAACAGGGCGGCGCGCTCCGGCCTGGCGGCGATCCTCACCGCCT
>DASTAF010000115.1:0-6398 GCA_035713005.1 Acetobacteraceae bacterium | reverse complement strand
GCGGCGTTCTCCTGGCGGCGGGATTCGGTCAGGCGGGCGCGGGCGGCATCCACGGCGCGGCGGGCGGCATCGGCGTCCGGCAGCCCGGCCAGGGCGGCGCGGGCCTCCTCGAAGGCCGCATCCGCCTCCGCCCGCTCGGTTGCGGCGCGGGCAAGCTCGCCTTCCAGCGCGGCGGCGCGGGCGGCGGCGCGGGCGGCTTCCGCTTCCAGTTTCGTGGAAGCGTCCCGCCGCTTCGCGAGATCGGCGCGGGCGCGGTCGAGCCGGGCCTCGGCCTTGCCGCGCGATTCGCGGGCGGCGGCTTCACCGGCGCGGGCGGCGCGTTCGGCGGATTCGGCCTCGCCACGGGCGGCGCGGGCGGCTTCGGCGGCCTCGGCGGCCTTGGTCAGATCGGCGCGCAGGGCGGTGAGCCGGTTGCGCTGGGCGAGCCGCGCCGCCGCCTCGTTCGGCGCCCCGGCGCGGAGGGTGAACCCGTCCCACCGCCACAGGGCGCCCTCGCGGGAGACCAAAATCTGCCCCGGCGCCAGCGATGCCTGCATCTCATCGCCCGAGGCCCCTTCCGGCAGCAGGAGGATACGGCCGAGGGCGCGGGCGAGGGCGGGCGGCGCCGTGACCATGCCGCCCAGGCTGGGCATGTCCCCCTCGGCGCCGAGGGGCGGCAGCTCCCGCCAGAAGCGCGCGGCCCTGGCATCCTGCCCGGCCGAAAGCTCCTCCCGCAGCGCCGCGCCCAGTGCGGCTTCCAGGCCGGGCGGCACGGTGATTTCGTCCAGAACCGGCGCCTGCTCGCGGCCGAATTTCTGCGCCAGCAGCGAGGCGAGCGCATCGGCCTCGGCGCGCAGCCGGGTAGCCTGGGATTCGGCGGCGATGGCGGCGCCGCGGGCGGCGGCGAGCTGTTTTTCCGCCGCGATCCGAGCGGATTCCGCCCCGGCCACCGCCTGCCGGGCCAATTCGATGGCGGCGGCGGCATCGTCCTGCTCCGCCTCGGCGGCGCGCAGCCCGGCTTCGGCCTCGGCGAGCCGCGCCGGGTCCACCAGCGCCGCGGCGGCGCGGCGATGCTCGCCCGCGATTTCCTCATGCCGGGCGCGGGCGCGGCGGGTGCGGGTATCGGCCTCGGCATGGCGGCGGCGGGCCGCATCCGTCTCGGCGGCGAGCCGGGCGGCGGTCTCGGCCGCCGTGGTCGCCTCGCGCTCCGCCGCCTCCGCCGCCATGGCTGCCTCGCGCGCCGCTGATTCCGCCGTCTCGATCAGCGCCGGAGCCGCTTCGGATTCGGCCTGGAGGCGGCTTTCCTCCTCCGCCAGCCTTGCCGCCGCCCGCTCGGCATCCCCGACGATGCGGGCGGCGTGGTCGTGATCGCGGGCGATGGTGGCGGCGCGGGATTCGGCCTCGCTCCGCGCGGCGCGGAGGCGGCTTTCCTCCTCCACCGCCTGTTCGGCGCCGATCTTCGCCCGCTCCAGCGCCGTCCGCGCCTCCGCCTCCGCCTCGCGCAGCGGCGCCAGGGCTGTTTCGGCGGCGCTGGCCGCCGCTTCCGCCTCGCCCGCCGCCATCCGGGCGGCCTTCACCGCCGCGCCGGCGGCGGCGAAGGCGGCGCGCGCCTGCTCGCGCCCGGCGATGGCGATGGCGCGCTCGGTGGCGAGATGCTCGGCCTCGGCGGCGCGGATCGAGCCGGAGAGAGTGCGGTAGCGGCTGGCCTGCCGCGCCTGCTTGCGCAGTTCGCCGAGGCGGGATTCGGCCTGGCCGCGCAGATCCTCGGCGCGGGTGAGATTGGCCTCGGCGGCGCGCAGCTTCAGCTCCGCCTCGTGCCGGCGCGCGTGCAGCCCGGTGATGCCGGCGGCTTCCTCCAGGATGATCCGGCGCTCCTCCGGCCGGGCGCTCACCAGCGCCGAGACCCGGCCCTGGCTGACCATGGCGGAGGCCCGCGCCCCGGAGGCGAAATCGGCGAACAGGGTGGCGACATCGCGCGCCCGCGCCTCCCGCCCGTTCACCTTGTAGCTGCTGCCGCTGCCGCGCTCGATCCGGCGGGTGACTTCCAGCTCCGCCTCAGCCTGGAAGGGCGGCGGCGCCAGCCCCTGCGTTTCCTCCAGCGTGACCGTCACCTCGCCGAAATTGCGCGAGGGCCGGCCGATGGTGCCGGCGAAGATGACATCGTCCATCTCGCCGCCGCGCAGCGACCTGGCGCTGGCCTCGCCCATCACCCAGCGCAGCGCATCGACCACGTTGGACTTGCCGCAGCCATTCGGCCCGACCACCCCGGTCAGCCCCGGCATGATCTCCAGGGAAACCGGGTCGGCGAAGCTCTTGAACCCGGCGATGCGGAGGCGGGCGAAACGGACCGGCAAGCTTCCTCCTGTCCTTGGATTCGAGCCTGGGCCTTTAGACCTGGCCGATATAGGCGGCGAATTCCTTGAAGGTCATGGCGCCCTCATGCTTCTTGCCGTTCATGATGAAGGTGGGGGTGGCGTCGATCTTGTATTTCTTTTCCGCATGGCTGCGCTCGTCCAGGATGAACTGCTTCAGCTTGTCGTTGGCGATGGCGGCATCGAAGCTCGCCTTGTCCATCCCCGCCAGGGCGGCGTAGCGGAAGATCGCCTTCTCGTACTGCGCCTTGGTGTGCTCGCCCGGAGCGAAGGCCCATTTGTCCTGGCTGGCGAACAGGGCGGCGACGAAGGGATAATATTCCGAGGCGGGCAGGCTGCGCGCCACCTGCGCCGCCATCAGGGCGATGCCGTCGAGCGGGAAGTCGCGGAAGGTGAGGCGCAGCTTGCCGGTATCGATGAATTTCTTCTTCACTTCCGGCAGAGTGTTGGTCTCGAAGAAGGCGCAGTGCGGGCAGGTGAGGGAGTAGAATTCCATCACCTGGATCGGCGCCGAGGCCTTGCCGAGATAGCGCGGGCCGTAGGGGTTCGAGGCATCCGCCTTGCCGGCGGTTCCGGCATCCGTGCCGGCGGCCTCGGCCATGGTGGGGAGCGCCGCGAATCCGCCCATCAGGGCGAGCAGGGAGCGTCGGTTCAGATGCATGTAAACCTCGTTTCGGGCGTGGATGTCAGCGGCTTATTAGCGCGGCGCGGCGGGATTGGACATATCACGCTTCGGCGAGTCCCCTTCCGGGGCATGGCCGCCGAGCCGGCAGATATGCCGCCAGTGCGCCTCGCTCACCGGGACGACCGAGAGGCGGGAGAGGCGGAGCAGCGCGAATCCCTCCAGCGCCGGATCGGACTTCATCGCCGCCAGGCCGACGGGCCGGGGCAGCGGCGCCAGGGTCCGCATGTCCACCGCCACCCAGTCCCCATCCCCGGCGGTGGGATCGGGATAGGCCTCCCGCGCCACCGCGACGATGCCGACGATCTCGCGCCCGGTATTCGAATGGTAGAAGAAGGCGAGATCGCCCTCCCGCATGGCGCGGAGATTGTTCCGCGCCGCGAAGTTGCGCACCCCGGTCCAGGGTTCAACGCGGTTCGCGACCTGCTGGTCCCAGGAGAAGGCTTCCGGCTCGGACTTGACCAGCCAGTAGCTCATCCGACCATTTCGCCGTCCCGGAAGACGAGGCGGAACAGGTCGAGCGAGGCGGTGGCGAACAGCCCGGCGGTGGCATAGGGATCGGCGGAGGACATGTCCTCGGCTTGCCTGCGGTCCCTGGCCTCGAAGATCAGGATGCTGCCCTTGGGGTTGCCCAGATCGTCGAGCAGCGGGCCGCCGAAGCGCAGCGCCGGGCCGAACTGCTTCCAGTAATCGAGATGGGCGGGGCGGGTGGCCTTGCGGAGCTCCAGGCAGCCCGGCCTGTCCTGGCCGGTGAACACGAACAGCATGCGGCTTTGCCTCCTGATGAGAATCGGCTGGATCAGCCTGCCTGCTTATATCCTGCGCGGCGCAGCGCCAAGATGTGATCGCGGCCCCGCGGCGCGCGGGAGGGGAAGGGCTGGTCAAGAGGCGAAATTGCATTAAACCATGGCGGCATGGAGCGCTCGGGCGAAACGGGGTTTGGAACCAACGGCTTATACGAGCCGGGCAGGCTGGCGCTGCCAGGCTCGGGCGGCTGGCTGCACCGCTTCGCCAATCCGGGGCGCTTCCTGCGCTTTTCCGACGCGGTGCTGCCCTGGCTGAGCGCGCTGGCGCTGATCGTCACCGTGACCGGGCTGGTCTGGGGCTTCTGGTTCTCGCCCGCCGACTGGCAGCAGGGCATCACCTCCCGCATCATGTACGTGCATGTGCCGGCGGCCTGGGTGGCGATGGCGGGATATGCGATGCTGGCGGTCTGTTCCCTGTTCTCGATCGTCTGGCGGCATCCGCTGGCGGATATCGCGGCGAAGGAGATCGGCCCGGTCGGGGCGGGGTTCACCGGGCTGTGCCTGGTTTCCGGCTCGCTCTGGGGCAGGCCGGAATGGGGCACGTACTGGGTGTGGGACGCGCGGCTGACCTCGGTGCTGATCCTGTTCTTCCTCTATCTCGGCCATGTCGCGCTGATCCGGGCCTTCGACAATCCGCAGCACGGCTACCGGGCGGCGGCGATCCTGGCGCTGGTGGGGGCGATCAACCTGCCGATCATCGTGTTCAGCGTCTATTGGTGGAACACGCTGCACCAGGGCAATTCCATCTCCGTCACCGGCGCCTCGAAAATCTACATCACCATGCTCTGGCCGCTGCTGATCGGCGCCATCGGCTTCTATCTCGCCTTCGCGGCGATGGTGACGGCGCGGATTTCCGCCGCCATCATGGAGAACCGGACCAGGGGGCTGCTGCTGGCGGCAGCGGAGCGGCCATGATCAAGGATGTGATGCCCTTCGTCGCCGGAAGCTATGGCGCGGCGGTGCTGGTGCTGGGCTTCCTCGCGCTTTCGTCCCTGCTGCGCCTGAGGCGGGCGCGGCTGCGGCTTTTGGCGGTCGATCCGCGCCAGAGGAGGGTTGCGCGATGATGACGCGCAAGAAGCGCCGTCTGTGGATCGTGATCGCCTGCGGGGCCGGGCTTTCGGTGGCGACGGCGCTGATGCTGGTCGCCTTCCGCAGCAGCCTGACCTTCTTCATGTCGCCGCACCAGGTTCTGGCGCGGAATCCGCCCCCCGGCGACACCTTCCGGCTCGGCGGCATCGTGCAGGTGGGCACGGTGGTGGAATCCCAGCGCGGCGGCCGGCCCTATACGAGATTCAGCATCACCGACGGGCAGGCCTCGATCCCGGTGGTGTTCACCGGCGTGCTGCCCGGCCTGTTCCGCCAGGGGCAGGGGGTGGTGACGATCGGCAGCATGGCGCCGGATCACCGCTTCATGGCCGCGAGCGTGCTGGCCAAGCACGGCTCGACCTACATGCCGCTGGCGGTGGAGCAGGCGCTGAAGAAATCCGGCAAGTGGAACCCGAAATTCGGCCCGCCGCCGCCCGCCGGCACCTGGGACACCAAGGCGCCGCGCGCGATCATGGCCGATAGCGGCAAGCCCTGAGCGATGATGGAGCTGCACCGATGATACCCACTTTGGGCAATTTCGCGCTGGCCCTCGCCGTCGCCCTCGCGGGCGCCCAGGCGGTGATCGGGCTGTTCGCCCCCGCCTTGCGCGATCCGCGCGGGCTGCGGGCGGCGCCGGCGCTCGCCATCGGCCAGTTCCTGATGCTCTGCGGCTCCTTCGCGGCGCTGATCTGGTCCGGCGTCGTCTCCGATTTCACCGTGAAGAACGTCGCCGAGTTCTCCAGCGCCGAGACGCCGCTGATCTACCGGATCGCCGGGACCTGGGGCAATCACGACGGCTCGATCCTGCTCTGGTGCCTGATCCTGGCCCTCTGCGGCGCGACGGTGGCGAGCTTCGGGCGGAACCTGCCGGCCAGCCTGCGCTCCCGCGTGCTGGGCGTGCTGGGGCTGGTCTGCGGCGGATTCCTGCTGTTCACCCTGACCGTCTCCGATCCGTTCCAGCGCATCTGGCCGCCGCCGCTGCACGGGGCGGGGGTGAACCCGATCCTGCAGGACCCCGGCCTCGCCGTGCATCCGCCGATCCTCTACACCGGCTATGTCGGCTTTTCGGTGGCTTTCGCCTTTGCCGTCGCGGCGCTGATCGAGGGCAGGGTGGACGCCGCCTGGGGGCGCTGGGTGCGGCCCTGGACGCTGGTTTCCTGGTGCTTCCTGACGGGCGGCATCTGCATGGGCTCGCTCTGGTCCTATTACACGCTGGGCTGGGGCGGGTTCTGGTTCTGGGACCCGGTGGAGAACGTGGCGCTGCTGCCCTGGCTGACCGGCACGGCGCTGCTGCATTCGGCCATCGTGGTGGAAAAGCGCGAGGCGCTGAAGACCTGGAGCGTGCTGCTGGCCATCGCCACCTTCTCGCTCAGCCTTTCCGGCACCTTCATGGTGCGTTCCGGCCTGCTGAACTCGGTGCATGCCTTCGCCGCCTCGCCCGATCAGGGCATATTCATCCTGGTGCTGCTCGGC
>DASTAF010000114.1:0-2799 GCA_035713005.1 Acetobacteraceae bacterium | reverse complement strand
ATGGAAATGGCGTCGATCCGGCGGTTCCGGGCGAATTCGATCAGGCTCCACAGCGTCGGCGGCGCGGCGGACGCCATGATGGCGTGAACCTCTCCCCAATGCGGCTTCGCCAGCCGGTAGCAGGCCCAGGGCAGGAGGAAGTTGAATAGCACCTCCAGCCCGAACAGGAGGCGCTTGCGGGTGATCCAGCCCTTCATGCGGCGAAGCCAAACTCGTCATCGCGCGGGCGGGGGATCGGTGGCTTGTCTGTGTTCATGGTTCAGGTTTTACAGGAAAAAGCGCCCGGCGTCATGAAAGCCGGTCGATCCTCAGCCGCTCCCGCTCATCCGTCAGGCGCCAGGCGGCGAAATAGGCTGCCCCCACCGCGGCGATGCCGTTCGCGCCGGCGAGCAGGAACATCAGCAGGAGCTGATATTTTACCGCTTCGACGGGATCGAGCCCCGCCAGAATCTGGCCGGTCATGATGCCGGGCAGGGTGACGATGCCGGCGGCGGACATGGTGTTGATGATCGGCAATATGCCGCGCCGGACCGAGGCGCGGATCAGCGGGCGGATCGCATCGCGATAGCGTGCACCGAGAGCCAGTTGCGCCTCGATGGCTGGGCGCTCCCGCCCGACGCCCGAGAGCAGCGCATCGAGCGAAAGCGAGGCGGCGTTCAACGCATTGCCGAGCATGATGCCGGTGAGCGGAATGGCGTAGCGCGCGGCATACCACGGATGCGGCCGCAGCGCGGTCAGCAGGGCGAAACCGGCGGTTACGAAGGTGGCGAGCGCCACCGCTGACAAGCCGGCGACCTGGTTGCCAAACCGGGCGAGCTTCTTTTCCGGCCTTGCCGCGACTTCCCGCCCGGCTATCGCGACCATGATGAGGATCACCCCCAGCGTCAGCCAGGGCGTATCGATGGCAAAAACTTTCTTGAGGATGAAGCCGATCAGCAAAAGCTGGATGGTGCATCGTGCCGCGGCGATCAGCAACTGACGGTGCAGGCGCAGCCCCAGCCAGACGGAGACCGCCGCATCCAGGAATACCAGCGCCGAGGCGATGACGAGATCCAGCGGGGTGAGCAGGATCGGGTTCACAAGGCTGTCATCCTGCCGGACTCGAGCCGGAAGCCGCGCGCATCGAGCCGCCCCGCCTGCTCGATCTCATGCGTCACGATGATCAGCCCTTTTCCGGCGGCAAGCCGTGCCTTGAGCAGGGCTTCAACAAGAATCGTTCCATTTGGGTCGAGTGGTCCGGTCGGCTCGTCCAGCAGCAATATTTGCGGCTCGCCCAGCAGCGTGCGGATCAGGGCGAGGCGCAGCCGCTCGCCGGTGGAAAGCCGGTGGACGGGCTGATCGAGCAGCGATGGCGAAAGCGCCAGTTCCGGCATCATCGCCTCCGCCCGCGCCCGGTCCGGGAAATGCGGCGCCGCATCGTCATGCCACCAGCCGGGCTCGGCGGCGAGATAGGCGACCCGCTTGCGCCATTCCGGCGCGGGCATAGTCAGGCGATCCGCGCCGTTCAGCATCACCGTCCCTTCATGCGGATCGAGATCGGCGAGCATGCGGAGCAGGACGGATTTCCCCGCCCCCGAAGGGCCGGTGATGGCGATGGCCTCGCCGGCGCCGAGCGTGATGTCGAACGGGCCGCCGGCAGCCCCGCTCAACCCGCGCGCCTCAAGCAGCAAATTCGGCCAGCATCCGTGCCTCCGCCCGCATGCCGCGATGGAAGCAGGAAAGCTCGAACTTCTCGTTCGGGCTGTGGATGCGATCGTCATCCAGCCCGAAGCCGACCAGCAGGGTTTTCAGCCCCAACTGACGCTCGAAGGCATCGACCACGGGGATGGAGGCGCCGCATCCGGCCAGCACGGGCGGCTTGCCGAATTCCGCTTGCAGCGCCCGGCGCGCGGCGCGGACATAGGGCGCGTCGATCGGCACGGTCAGCCCGGCCGAGGCGCCGCCCACCCTGAATTCCACCCGCGCATCCGGCAGCAGGCGCTGATTGACGAATTGCTTGAACCCTTCGATCACGCGCTGCGGGTCCTGCCCCGGCACCAGGCGGAAGGTGAGCTTCGCTCCCGCCTCGGCGGGAATCACCGTCTTGCTGCCATCGCCCTGATAGCCGCCGAATATGCCGTTGATCTCGGCCGTCGGCCGCGCCCAGTTCTGCTCCAGCACGCTCTTGCCGTGTTCGCCGCTGCCATGCGCGAGGCCGATGGCGCCGAGCCAGCTCCGCTCGTCGAAGCCGGTGGCGCGCCAGGACTCCAGCACGTCGGGCGGGATTTCGGCGATGCCGTCATAAAAGCCGGGAATGCGGATCCCCCCGTTCTCGTCGAACATCTCGCCCAGGATGCGGGTCAGGGCACGGATCGGGTTGAGGGCCGGGCCGCCGAACAGGCCGGAATGCAGGTCGCGGTTCGGGCCGTGAATCCGCAGCTCCACCGCCGCCAGCCCCCGCAGGGAGGTGGTGATGGCGGGGGTGTTCGGGTCCCACATGTTGGTGTCGGCGACCAGCACGAAATCGGCGGCAAGGTTCTTCCGCTCCGCCTCCAGCATGGCCTCCAGCCAGGGGCTGCCGCATTCCTCCTCGCCTTCCAGCAAGACAGTGAGATTGACCGGCAGCGTCCCGGTCACGCTCAGCCAGGAGCGGATCGCCCCCATCACCATCATCACCTGGCCCTTGTCGTCGACAGCACCCCTCGCGACTACCTGCTTGCCGCGCGGGCCATCCTTGAACTGCGGGTTGAACGGATCGGACTCCCAGAGTTCGAGCGGCTCCGGCGGCTGCACGTCGTAATGGCCGTAGAACAGCACATG
>DASTAF010000113.1:0-5073 GCA_035713005.1 Acetobacteraceae bacterium | reverse complement strand
TCAACAACCGCATCCTTCAAAGCCGCGCGCTTGAGCACTCGCTGCACCTTCAGGATGCGGATCATGCCGCAGGAGTAATTCGAAAATGGCTGCCAAGGACGTAAAATTTGCCGGAGACGCGCGCGATCGCATGCTGCGCGGCGTCGATATTCTCGCCAATGCCGTCAAGGTGACGCTCGGCCCCAAGGGCCGTAACGTCGTCATCGAGAAGAGCTTTGGTGCGCCCCGCATCACCAAGGACGGCGTGACCGTGGCGAAGGAGATCGAGCTCGAGGATAAGTTCGAGAACATGGGCGCGCAGATGCTGCGCGAGGTCGCTTCCAAGACCAACGACACCGCGGGCGACGGCACCACGACGGCCACCGTGCTGGCGCAGGCGATCGTGCGCGAAGGCGCCAAGGCGCTCGCCGCCGGCATGAACCCGATGGATTTGAGGCGCGGCATCGAGGTCGCTGTAGCGGCGGTGGTCAAGGACCTGGAGAAGCGCGCCAAGCCGGTCGCATCCTCCTCCGAAGTCGCTCAGGTCGGCACCGTTTCCTCGAATGGCGACGCGACCATCGGCAAGATGATCGCCCAGGCAATGCAGAAGGTCGGCAATGAAGGCGTTATCACGGTAGAAGAAAACAAGTCGCTGCAAACCGAAGTCGACATCGTCGAGGGCATGAAATTCGACCGCGGCTATCTCAGCCCCTATTTCATCACCAACGCCGAGAAGATGACCGCCGAGCTGGAAGACGTCTACGTGCTGTTGCACGAGAAGAAACTGTCCGGCCTGCAGTCGATGCTGCCGGTGCTGGAGGCCGTGGTGCAGTCGGGCCGCCCGCTGCTGATCATCGCCGAGGACGTCGAGGGCGAGGCCCTGGCGACGCTGGTGGTCAACCGTCTGCGCGGGGGCCTGAAGGTCGCCGCCGTCAAGGCGCCGGGCTTCGGCGACCGCCGCAAGGCCATGCTCGAGGACATCGCCGTCCTCACGGGCGGCCAGGTCATCTCCGAGGACCTCGGCATCAAGCTCGAGAACGTAACGCTCCAGATGCTCGGCCGCGCCAAGCGCGTGCTGATCGAGAAGGAGAACACCACGGTCGTCGAGAGTGCCGGCCAGCAGGACGACATCAAGGGCCGCTGCAACCAGATCCGGGCGCAGATCGAGGAGACCACCTCGGACTACGACCGCGAGAAGCTGCAGGAGCGTCTTGCTAAGCTCGCCGGCGGCGTTGCCGTTCTGAAGGTCGGCGGTGCCACCGAGGTCGAGGTGAAGGAGCGCAAGGACCGCGTCGATGACGCGCTGCATGCGACCCGCGCGGCGGTCGAGGAAGGCATCGTGCCGGGCGGCGGCGTCGCCCTGGCCCGCGCCTCCAAAATCCTCGCCAATCTCCAGGCCGAGAATGACGACCAGCGCTTCGGCATCGAGATCGTCCGCAAGGCGATTCAGACCCCGCTGCGCCAGATCGCCGAAAATGCCGGCGAGGACGGCGCGGTGGTCTCCGGCAAGGTGCTGGACCGCGACGAGTATGCCTGGGGCTTCGATGCCCAGACCGGCGAGTACAAGGACCTGGTCCAGGCCGGCATCATCGACCCGACCAAGGTGGTCCGCACCGCGCTGCAGGACGCTGCCTCGGTTGCCTCGCTGCTGATCACGACCGAGGCCATGGTCGCCGAGCGCCCCGAGAAGAAGGCGGCCGCCGGCGGTGGCATGGGCGGCGGCATGGGTGGCATGGGCGGCATGGGCGACATGGACTTCTGATCGCCCTCCCGGCTGTGAAGCCTACCAAGAAGGCCGCGGGCATCCCCCGCGGCCTTTTCTTTTCCGGAGCAACCCGATGAACGACAATGTCCGGGTGCGCGAGGTGCGCATCCTCTCCGACGACAAATACACCCTGCGCAAAACCATCTTCGACTACCGCCGCAAGGACGGAAGCTGGCAGACCCTCGCCCGCGAGAGCTACGATCATGGGGACGGGGTGGCCATCCTGCTCTTTGATCCGAGCCGCGGCAGGGTGCTGCTGACCCGGCAGTTCCGCTATCCGGCCTATGCCAACGGCCATCCGGAGCCGCTGATCGAGGTGGTCGCCGGCATGCGGGACGGCCAGAGCCCCGAGGATGCGATCCGCCACGAGGCCGAGGAGGAGGCGGGCTGCCGCATCGGCACTCCCCGGCGGGTCTTCGAGGCGTTCATGAGTCCCGGCTCGGTCACCGAGCGGCTGATGTTCTTCGTCGCCGAATACAGCGAAGCCGACAGAACCGGCGCGGGCGGCGGGCTGAAGGACGAAGGCGAGGATATCGAAATCCTGGAGCCGACGCTGGACGAGGCGCTGGCGATGGTCGAACGCGGCGAGATCATGGACGCCAAGACGATCATGCTGCTGCAATATGCCAGGCTGAACGGGCTGCTGGGTTCCTAATCCACCCGGATCGCCGTCAGCCCCGCCGCGAGGAGAGCCAGCAGATCACCTTTGGCAAGGGCGATGCAGCCCTCGGTCGGCGCGTAATCCGGCCGGGCGAGGTGCAGGAAGATCGCCGAGCCGCGCCCGGGGATCACCGGCGAATCGTTCCAGCCCAGCACCCCCACCACATCATACAGTTCATCCTGGCGCCACAGCGCCTCATGCCGCGCCGGATGCGCTAAGGAGGGCGTGATCCGGATCATCCTGTTATACTCAGGATGAGCATAATCATCGCACCAGCCATCATCGGGCGCGATCGGCTCCAGCGGAACCGCGCAGCGCGGCGGCGCGATCCGGTCCGCCCGGTACAGCACCCGGCGCAGCGGCAGCAGGCCGCGCGGAGTGGCGTGATCGCCCTCCCGCTTTTGATTGGCAATGCCGGCGGCGCCGATGGCCGCGCGCATCCGCCTGCCGTTGAACAGCAGCCAGCCATCCGCCGTCAGCAGCGCCTCGGTCACAGCAGATGGCCGAAGCGGCGGGCCTTGGTGTCGAGATAGGCGTCGTTCACCCCGTTCGGGGCGAAGACATGCGGCACCCGCTCGGTGACATCGATGCCGCAGGCGGTCAGCCCCGCCACCTTGTCGGGATTGTTGGTCAGCAGGCGGATGCGCGGCAGGCCCAACTCCCGCAGCATGGCGGCGGCGATGTGGAAGTTGCGCTCGTCCGCCTGCCAGCCCAGCGCGCGGTTGGCGTCCAGCGTGTCCAGCCCGCGATCCTGCATCGTATAGGCACGCAACTTGTTGATGAGGCCGATGCCGCGCCCCTCCTGGGCCAGATACAGCACCACCCCGGCGCCTTCTTCGGCCATCCGCTTGATGGCGCCGCGAAGCTGCGGGCCGCAATCGCAGCGCAGCGACCCCAGCAGGTCGCCGGTGAAGCATTCGGAGTGAATCCGCGCCAGCGGCGCTTCCTGCGATGCCGGGTCGCCCACCAGGATCGCCATGTGCTCGATCCCCTGATCCAGCGCCCGGAAGGCGATCAGCCGCGCATCCGGCGCATCCTCCAGCGGCACCGCCACCTCCGCCACCCGGTGCAGCGTGGCGGCCAGGTTGGTGGGATAGGCGAGCAGATCGGCCGCCGGCACCGCGAGCAGGTCGCCTCCCGCGGGCAGGGAGGCCCAGCCGGGCCGGATCGGCGCCGCCACCATGGCCGGCAGCAGCCGCGCGAGCTTGGCCAGCGTCAGCGCCGCTTTCGCCTCCTCGGGCGCCGAGGGGGCGCGGCGGAATTCGGGCAATATCTGTTCCAGCGTGGGATCGGCGGCGCGGCGGAGGATGGCGGGGTCGATCAGCGGCCTGGTCAGGGCGAGCGCGATGGCCGGATCGCTCTCCGGCAGCTCCTGCCGCAGGATCGCCGCCGCCCGCGCCGGCGCCAGCAGCAGCACGGGCGGCCCTCCGGCCAGCAGATCGATCAGCCGCAGCCCCTCGGCGCCCACGGTCTCGGCGGGAACGGCGATCAGCGGCCGGCGCGCCGCCAGCACCACCGGCACGCCACGCCGCGCATCGGCGATCGCCCGGTGGACGGCGCGGGTGCGCGGCGGCCCCAGCGTAACCCTGGAGAGAGGATCGTCGGCGATCGGGGAGGGATGAATGCGGTTCATCGGCGGGGAACTCATGGCGACGGATGATTTGCTGCCTATATGATGGCGGAACGACCCCACGGCCATAGGCGGCAAGGGCAATGCTGTCACGCTCATGTGAGAGTGATGGTGGCAGGATATGCGGCAGGACAGGAGGAAATATGGAAATCCTCCTATATGTAACGATGCCGGACCGATGGAGTCGGCCATTGCGAATCGAGGAGAGCCATGATGACCGGCCAGCATCCCATTCTTATCGTTGACGACGATCTGGCCCTGCGCTCGACGCTGACCGAGCAGATGGCAGGGGGAACCGAGTTCGCCCCGCAGGAGGCGGGCAGCCTGGCCGAGGCCGAGGCGGCGCTGGAGAAGCAGGAGAAGCGCTTCGACGCCATCATTCTCGATGTCGGCCTGCCGGACGGAGACGGGCGGGATTTCTGCGTGAAGCTGCGGGGCGAGGG
The DNA here is from genome assembly GCA_035713005.1 of Acetobacteraceae bacterium. GTDB lineage: Bacteria > Pseudomonadota > Alphaproteobacteria > Acetobacterales > Acetobacteraceae > Acidiphilium. The sequence goes on along the minus strand of DASTAF010000113.1, from coordinate 595 downwards.
GGTGAAGATCCCGATCATCATGCTCACCGGCTCCGCCGAGGAGGCGGACGTGGTGCAGGGGCTGAATTCCGGCGCCAATGACTATATCGCCAAGCCTTTCCGGCTGAACGAGCTGCTGGCCCGGCTGCGCGCGCAGCTCCGCAGCTTCGAGAACAGCGAGGACGCGGTGTTCCAGATCGGGCCCTACACCTTCCGGCCGGCGGTGAAGATGCTGCACGATTCGCTGAAGAACAAGCGCATCCGTCTCACCGACAAGGAGGCGGCGATCCTGAAATATCTCTACCGCGCCGGGGGCAAGTCGGTGGGCAGGCAGGTGCTGCTGAACGAGGTTTGGGGCTATAATGCCGCGGTGACGACGCACACGCTGGAGACCCATGTGTACCGGCTGCGGCAGAAGATCGAGCCGGACCCGGCCCAGGCCAAGCTGCTGCTGACCGAGGGCGGCGGCTACCGGCTCGATCCGGCGGGGCTGCCCTCGGCGGCGTGACTGCGCCGGGCCGATCCGCTATAGGGGGATCATGTCTCCGTAGCTCAGCCGGATAGAGCACAGGATTCCTAATCCTGGGGCCGTGGGTTCGAATCCCGCCGGGGACAT
>DASTAF010000112.1:0-5411 GCA_035713005.1 Acetobacteraceae bacterium | reverse complement strand
CTCGGCCTCGGCAATGCCGGGCTCTCGACCTTCCTCGACTGGTTCTGCGCCACCGAGCGCACCGTCACCCTGTTCTCGCAGGGGGTGAACCAGTCCGTCATCGGCACCGACAAGGTGAACGCCATCATCAATGCCCATCTGGCGAGCGGGCGGATCGGCCGGCCCGGCATGGGCCCGTTTTCCCTCACCGGCCAGCCCAACGCCATGGGCGGGCGGGAGGTCGGCGGCCTTGCCAACCAGCTCGCCGCCCATCTCCGCTTCGACGACGCGGATGACCGCGAGAGCCTGCGGCGCTTCTGGAACGCCCCCGCCCTGCCGAAGGCGCCGGGGCTGAAGGCGGTCGATCTGTTCGAGGCGGTGCGCGAAGGCCGCGTCCGCGCCCTCTGGATCGCCGGCACCAATCCGGCGGAATCGATGCCGCGCGCTGACCGCGTCCGCGAGGCGCTGGAGGCGTGCCCCTTCACCGTCGTCTCCGATTGCTGGCCGACCGGCACCACGCGCCGCGCCGATGTGGTGCTGCCCGCCGCCGGCTGGGGTGAGAAGAACGGCACCGTCACCAAGTCCGAGCGGATGATCTCCCGCCAGCGCGGCTTCCGCCCCGCCCCCGGCCTCGCCAGGCCCGATTGGTGGATGTTCGCGGAGGTGGCGCGGCGGATGGGCTTCGGCGCTGGCTTTCCCTACGCCAACCCCGCCGAAATCTTCCGCGAGCACGCCGCCCTTTCGGCCTTCCGCAACCAGGGCCGGCGCATCTTCGATATCGGCGCCCTCGCCACGCTTTCCGACGAGGAATATGACCGGCTCGGCGCGATACGCTGGCCCTGCCGGGAAAACCACCCCTCGGTGAAGCGCTGCTTTGCTGATGGCGGCTTCCCGACGCCGAATTGCCGCGCCCGCTTCGTCGCCATCCATCCGCCCCCGCGCACCGGCGATGCCCAATTCCCCTTCATCCTGAACACCGGACGCTTGCGCGACCAGTGGCACAGCATGACCCGCACCGGCTTCGTGCCTTCGCTGATGGAAAGCGCCTCGCCATCCCTCGCGCTTTCGCCCGCCGATGCGCAGCGACTGGGCGTCACTGAAGATGGATTGATCCGCATCTCCACCCGCCATGGCACCACAGTGCTGCCCGCCTCCATCACCACAGCGCAGCGCAACAGCGAGGTCTTCGCCGCGATGCACTGGACCGGCGCCCATAGCGGCAGCGATGCGATCGCCCGGCTGGTCGGCGCCAAGGCCGATCCGCATTCCGGCCAGCCTGGCCTCAAGGCCGAGGCTGCCGCCATCGAGGCCTTGCCGGTGCTCTGGCACGGCATCCTGCAGAGCCGGACCTGCCCGGAGCCGAAAGGCGAATTCTTCTGGTTCCGCGCGCCGCTCGCGGGCGGCATGCACCGCCTTCGCCTTTCCGGCTGGAAGGCGCTGCCGCCAGGGCATGAACTGCCGGACTGGGCTGCCCGCCTTTGCGGTGCCGATGCGGATTCGGAACGGATCGAGCTCATGGACGCGGCGCGCGGCCTCTACCGGCTGGCCATCCTGCGCGGCGCGCGGCTGCAATCCTGCCTGTTCATCGCCCGCTCGCCCGAGGCCCTGCCCGGTCCGGACGCGGTCAACGCCCTGTTCGCCGTCGCCGACTGGCGGCAAGGGCGCGCCGCCATCCTCCAGGCCAGGACCACCGTCCATCAGGAGGCAGGACGGATCGTCTGCCTGTGCCATGGCGTGCGCGACACCGCGATCCGCCGCGCCATCCGGGCCGGGCGGCTGAACAGCGTCGCCGCGATCGGGCAGACCCTCCGGGCCGGCACCAATTGCGGCTCCTGCAAGGGGGAACTGGCGGAGCTTCTGCACGCCGATATGGAGAGCGCCGCATGATGATTTTCAAAAAAGCTGTTCTTTTTTACAAAAAAGGCCACGCGCCCCGGAACCAGAAAGTTTTTGCTTCTTTTTTCAAAAAGAAGCGCTTCCTTCCTGCCACGAAGGTCTTTCTCATCGGCGCCGGCCCGGGCGATCCTGAACTGCTGACGCTGAAGGCGCACCGCATCCTGGGCGCCGCCGACGTCATCCTGCATGACAGCCTGGTCGATCCGCGCATCCTCGCCATGGCGCCGGGGGCGCGGCTGATCGATGTCGGCAAGCGCTGCGGCCGGCATTCCGCCTCGCAGCAGGAGATCAGCCACCTGCTCTGCACCGAGGCGCTGGCCGGGTATGTGGTCGTCCGATTGAAGGGCGGCGACCCGATGGTGTTCGGCCGGGCAACGGAGGAAATGGACGCGCTCGATGCCCATGGCATCGCCTATGAGGTGGTGCCGGGCATCACCGCGGCCACTGCCGCAGCCTCGTCGCTCGGCCTGTCGCTGACCCGGCGCGGCATCGCCCGCTCGCTGCACTTCCTCACCGGCCACGGCGCCGAAGGCGGGCTGCCGGATCATGACTGGGTGGCGCTGGCGAAAACCGGCGGCACGCTCGCGGTCTATATGGGCGGCCGCACCCTGGCGGGGCTGGCGGCGCATCTCATCGAGGCCGGCATGGAGGCGGACATCCCCGCCATCGCGGTGGAGAATGCGAGCCTGGCCGGCGAGCGGATGATTCGCGGCACGATCGGCTCGCTGCCCCGCGCCCTCATGACGGCGGGAGACGGGCCGATCCTGGTGCTGATCGGCGAGGCCCTGAGAGAGCAGGAGGCGCTCCCGGCCCGTCCGGCCCTGGAGGCCGAACCGGCCTGAGAGCCGCCTCTTCAGGCCACCTTGAACTCGCTCTGGATATTGCCGCGGGTGGCATGGGCGTAGGGGCATACGATCTCGGCCTTTTTGACCAGATCTTCCGCCTTGGCGCGATCCATGCCCGGAACGCTCACCTTCAGCGAAGCGACGATGCCGAAGCCCGTGCCGTCGTCCCGCGGGCCGATGCCGATATCCGCCTCGACCTTCGCATCCTCGGGAATCTTCACCTTTTCCTTCGAGGCGACGAATTTCAGCGCCCCCAGGAAGCAGGCGGCATAGCCACTGGCAAAAAGCTGCTCGGGATTGGTTCCCGCACCACCCTCGCCGCCTAGTTCCTTCGGCGTGCTCAGGGTCAGGTTGAGCTTGCCGTCATCGGTCTCGGCATGGCCGGTCCGGCCGCCGGTGGCATGGGCGTGAGCGTGATACAGCGTCTTCATGTTCGGTCCCTTCCCGGATCAAAATATTCACGGGATACTGTGCCAAATGAGGCCCTCCGGCAAGCCGGCCCCGGCCAGATGCCCAATTGGTCCGTTTCCAGCCCCATAGCCCGGCGCGGCCGCGAGCGCCGCCCGCACGAAGTGCTTGGCCCGCTCCACCGCTTCCGCGAGCCGCAGCCCCTGCCCCAGCCCGGTCGCGATGGCCGAGGCAAGGGCACATCCCGTGCCATGGCCATGACGGGTGGCGACGCGCGGCAGCGAGAATTCCCGCACCCCCTCGGCCGTGATCAGGGTGTCGGTCAAGATATCGCCATCCGCATGGCCACCTTTGATCAGCACCGCTCCCGCCCCCATGCCGCGCAGAGCGGCGCCGGCCGCGCGGATTCCGGCGGATGTCTCCACCGCCATCCCGGTCAGCGCCGCCGCCTCGGGCAGGTTCGGAGTGACAAGGCTCGCCCTCGGCAGCAGATCCCGCCTTAGCGCCCGCATCGCCTCATCCGGAATCAGCGCCGTGCCGCTGGTCGAAACCAGCACCGGATCGACGACGAGCGGAATTTCCGGCGGCAGCGCCTCGGCGATGAAGCGGATCAGCGCCGGATCGGCGAGCATGCCGGTCTTCACCGCATCCACCCCGATATCCTGGAACGCCACCTCGACCGCCAGCCGCGTCACCGCCGGCGGGACAGGCTCGATCGCCCATACCTTGCGCGTATCCTGCACGGTCACCGCGGTTATGGCGGTCATGGCATAGCCACCCAGCACGGTGATCGTCTTGATATCCGCCTCGATCCCCGCCCCGCCGCCGCTATCCGAGCCGCCGATGGCGAGCACGCGGGCCAGCTTCATCGCCGGGGCTACACCGCCTCCCTGGTGATGCGCGCGCAGCTCGCGATCGTCGCGCAAAGCTCATCCACCAGCGTGACGATGAGCTGCTCGTCCTCCGCCTCGGCCATGACCCGGATCAACGGCTCGGTGCCCGAGGCGCGGATCAGCAGGCGCCCCGTCCCCGCCAGCCGCGCCTCGGCGGCGGCGATGGCCGATTTCACCACCTGCAGCTCCAGCGGCGATTCAGCCCCGTAACGCACATTGCGGAGCCGCTGCGGCAGCCGCCGGAACACCCGGCAGGTCTCGCTCGCCGGCCGCCCCTCGCGCACCAGCACGGCGAGCACCTGAAGCGCCGCGATCAGCCCGTCCCCGGTCGTCGCGAAGTCGGACAGGATCACATGGCCGGACTGCTCGCCGCCCAGGTTGATGCCCTTCTCGCGCATCGCCTCGGCCACGTAGCGGTCCCCGACGCGGGTGCGGTGCAGTTCCAGTCCGACGCCCGAAAGATAGCGCTCCAGGCCGAGATTGGACATGACGGTGGCGACGATTCCGCCGCCCGCGAGCCTGCCTTCCGCATGGAAGGCGCGCGCGATCAGGGCGAGCACCTGATCCCCATCGATGATCTCGCCATGCTCGTCCGCGAGGATGACGCGGTCGGCATCTCCGTCCAGCGCGATGCCGATATGGGCCCCATGCTCCAGAACCGCCGCCGAAAGATGCTCCGGCACCGTCGACCCGCAGCCCTTGTTGATGTTGAACCCGTCCGGGGCGACGCCGAGCGGAATGACATGGGCGCCGAGCTCCCACAGCACCGCGGGCGCCACCCTGTAGGCCGCGCCATTGGCGCAATCGAGCACGATGCGCAGCCCGTCCAGCCGCAGCCCGCGCGGCAGGCTCGCCTTCGCCGCCTCGATATAGCGGCCGCCGGCATCGACGAGGCGGGAGGCACGCCCTAGCGCCGAGGGTGCCGCGAGCCGCAGCGACAGATCCTCCTCCATCAGCGCCTCGATCGCCGCCTCGGTCTCGTCGGAAAGCTTCGCCCCGTCCGGCCCGAACAGCTTGATCCCATTATCCTCATAGGGGTTGTGGGAGGCGGAGATCACCACGCCCAGATCGGCCCGCAGGCTGCGGGTGAGCATGGCGATGGCCGGAGTCGGCAGAGGGCCGGCGAGCGTCACATCCATGCCGGCGCCGATGAACCCGGCGGTCAAGGCGGGTTCGAGCATGTAGCCCGACAATCTCGTATCCTTGCCGATGATCACCTTGTGCTGATGGCTGCCCCTGGTGAAGAGCAGCCCGGCGGCCTGGCCGAGCCGCAGCGCGACCTCCGCCGTCATCGGCGCGCTGTTCGCCGTGCCCCGGATGCCGTCGGTGCCGAACAGGCGGCGGATCAGGGGCGAGGTGATAATGTTGTTCATACCCTGTTGCACTCCTT
>DASTAF010000111.1:0-2990 GCA_035713005.1 Acetobacteraceae bacterium | reverse complement strand
CGATGCGGGCGAAGCCCAGCCCGAGGAGCAGTCCCTCCTCGCCGAGTCGGCGGAGATGATGCAGGCTGAATCGGGGGAGAGCGATCCCGAGGAGGACATGGAGGAAGGCGGGGCCGACGCCGCCGACGAATCTCCCTCCGGCCCGCAGTCGAGGCGGAAACCGGCGGCGGATGACGTCCATGCCGGATATCGCGCCTTCACCCGCGCCTTCGACGAGGAAATCGAGGCGGATCAGCTCTGCGATCAGGACGAGCTGACGCGCCTGCGCCAGCAGCTCGACCAGCAATTGCAGCACCTGCATGGCGTTGTGGCCAAACTCGCGAACCGGCTGCAGCGAAGGCTGCTCGCCCAGCAGCAGCGTGCCTGGGATTTCGATCTGGAGGAGGGCACGCTGGATGCGAGCCGCCTGGCCCGCATCGTCGCCAACCCGATGCTGCCGCTTTCATACAAGCGCGAGCGCGACACTGATTTCCGTGACACGGTGGTGACGCTGCTGATCGACAATTCCGGCTCGATGCGCGGGCGGCCTATCTCGGTCGCCGCCATGTGCTCCGACATCCTGGCCCGCACGCTCGAACGCTGTGCGGTGAAGGTGGAAATCCTCGGCTTCACCACCCGGGCCTGGAAAGGCGGTCAGAGCCGGGAGCGTTGGGTGGCCGAGGGCAAGCCGCGCAATCCCGGCCGGCTGAACGATCTGCGGCACATCATCTACAAGGCCGCCGACACGCCGTGGCGCCGGGCGCGCAAGAATCTCGGGCTGATGCTCCGCGAGGGGCTGCTGAAGGAGAATATCGACGGCGAGGCGCTCCTCTGGGCCTATCGCCGCCTGATGGCCCGGCCCGAGCGCCGGCGCATTCTGATGGTGATCTCGGATGGCGCGCCCGTCGATGACAGCACGCTGTCGGTCAATCCGGGGAACTACCTGGAACGCCACCTGCGGGACGTGATCGGCCAGATCGAGGAGCGGGATTTCGTGGAGCTGATCGCCATCGGCATCGGCCATGACGTCACCCGCTACTACCGGCGGGCGGTCACCATCGTCGATGCCGAGGAACTGGGCGGCACGATGATGAAGAAGCTTTCGGAGCTTTTCGCCGAGGATGCCGCCGAGGCCTGGGCGCGCGCTGCCACCCTGCACGCGCCGCTGGTCGCCTGAGATTTCAGCCGGGACCGGCGAAAGCAACCGTCCTCGCCGCAGGTGTCCCGCCTGGGCAGGTCGCCGCGAGATCGCGCATCGCAGGTGAGGGCGGCAAGACGGGACGTTTCAGCATGGCGCCCATGGCGCGGGCGATCAGGATCGAATGCCGGTACTGGCAAGGCTGCATCAAATGATCCTCGCTGTCGTAGAAATCGGCGCGCGGGTAGCGGCTTAGATTGGGCAGTTGCAGGAACTGGCCGCCTTGGCGGCGGTAGACCGATCGTAGTGCCGCGAGATCGGCATGCGGCAGCCGAACATTGCGGAAATCGGTCGGCAGGCCGCCGATGACGATGATTCCGTGCCTGATTTCCTCCCGGACGAAGGCGGCGATCAGGCGGGTGCCGTAGCCGCTGGTGATGGCGGCGGCCGGCGGCTCGATGCGGCGCAGCTTGGCGAGGAAAGCCGGATCGGCGGTGGCAGCGGTGGTGCCGATGCGGTCTCCCTGAGGGTCGAATTCCGCGGCTAGCAGTGCACGGGGATGGCCGAGGCCCAGCCGGTGGACCGTCATCTCGGCAAGAGCTTCCAGCCCGTCCGGCAGGGTATTGGCGAAGGCGCCGCCGAGCAGCCGGCCTGGACCGAGCCGCGCCAGCAGGCGGGGATCATGGCGGAACAGCATTCCGCCATCGACGTTCATCCGGTTCTCGGCACGGCTCACCGTGTATTGCTGCACCTCCATGGGCAGATAGAGGATGTCTCCGCGATGCAGCAGCGGCGTCCAGCGGGCGAACAGGTCATCGAGGCCGATGCCGACGGCGACGCCGGCATTCTCGCAAGGCAGGCGCAGCATGGCCCCGATTACCGCGCAGCTATGAGAATAGGGCGCGTTCGATCCCGCCAGGATCACCAGCTTGGGCGAGGGCAGGCGGGCACCGCGCGCTAGCTTCTGTTGCATTTCGACCCTGAGCAGCCCCAGCGATAACGGCCGGTCGAGCACCCAGGCAAAGCCTGCCCAGTACAAGGCCAGCGAGGCGAGGCAGCAAAAGACCAATCGCTTCATCAGAACTGGAAATACAGAAACGGGCGGATGAAAGGCGCGAAGAACAGCGCCTGCACGGTGAAGGCAAATCCAGCGACGAGGGCGGCGTTCCGCCCCCGCTCGCGCAGGCTGTGCAGATCGGGGAGGGCGAGGATGATCGTCCAGGCCAGCGCCAGCAGGGTGAAGCCTTGCAGCACGCTCATGCTGCGGGCGGCGCCGAGATAGGGCAGGACCGGAACCGAGGTTGCGACATGGCGGAGAACCGGTGCCGCGCGGATGAACATCGCCGGCAGGGCGATGCCGTTGAGGCCGAACAGCCCGCGATACATCGAAAGCGACGCCGCCATGCCTTCGGCCCGAAACGGCACCCAGGCCATCAGCACCGCGAAGAAGGTGAGCATATGGGCAAGGAGGCGCGGCAGCCGGATGCCTGTTCGCCTCCATTGATGGTCTATGACCAGATAGGCCCCGTGCAGCCCGCCCCACAGCATGAACCGCCAGGCCGCCCCGTGCCAGAATCCGCCCAGCAGCATGGTGATCATCAGATTAGCGTTGCGCCTTGACTCGCCATGCCGGTTGCCGCCGAGCGGGATGTAGAGATAGTCGCGCAGAAAGTTGGAAAGGGTGATGTTCCAGCGCCGCCAGAAATCCGAAATATCAGTAGCTTGATACGGACTTCTGAAGTTCAGTGGAAAGTCGATGCCGATCATGCGGGCAAGGCCGATTGCCATGTCCGAATAGCCGGAGAAGTCGAAATAGATCTGCGCGCCATAGGCGAGCAGCGCGACCCATGCCTCGATCAGCGTCAGCCGGTGC
>DASTAF010000110.1:0-2823 GCA_035713005.1 Acetobacteraceae bacterium | reverse complement strand
GCGCCTTGCCGACATAGAGCGCGTCCCCCGCCTCGTTCAGCATGCGGTACACGCCCGGCCCCGGCGGCAGGGTCGGAAGCGCCGCCTCGATGACGGCCTGGCCGCGCGGGCCCGCGTCACTCACTCGCGTCACTCATGGGGGCGGCAATCACCTCTCTGGACAACCTGTGGATAAGTTTGTGGGGAAACTTCGGCCAACGGCTAAACTTTAGCTTGCCGCCAAGGGATTCGCAAATTGGGGAGGAATCCGCGTTTTCATGTCAACCCTTTGAAAAGAAAAAGATTTTTCCGTCACCTCATTGCCATACGGGTGGAACATGGCGCGTTTTCGCGGCCATTCCAGAGGGGCTGCGTCCTGGTGGAAAAGTGCTGCAGGAAAGCGTTGAAATTGGCGGGTTTTACCCAGGCATTAGGGCTTGGCCGCGCCGCCGGACTTCGGGCCCGGCAGCATTCCCGCGGCAAGGACCGGCCCCGATCCCGGCTGCTGCACGAAGGCGGCGATGCCCCGATGCGCGCCGAAGGGGGCGGCGGGCACGGCGATGACGGCGGGGGTGCCGCCGAGCCTCGACACCGGGTCCGCGACGCGGACGATATTGACCTCGCGCATCACATGCCCGGCATTCTCACCCTGGCCGACCTTCACGATCCGCTGCCGGTCGAAGGCGGCGACCCAGAGCACCGCGCCGGCGGCGCCGGAAAGGGCCGGGACCGCCACGTGAACGAAGTTCCGCCCGCGCGAGAGGCGCAGCTCCGGAATCGGCTTCGCCATCCGCATCATCCGCGCGATCCGGCCGGGATCGCTTCCGGTTCCGTCCACCGTCCCGTCCATGATCAGCTCCGGGGTGAACACCTCGCCGCCATGCAGGCGCCGGGCATAGGCCCATTGGCGCCGGGTGGCGGCCTGGATGGCGAAGCGATCGGTCCAGCCGAGATAGTCCCAGTACCCGACATGAAAGCTGAGCGCCACGACATGGCTGCGCGCCGCGAGCCCCGCGAAGGCGGCCTCCGCCGGCAGGCAGGAAGCGCAGGCCTCGCTGGTGTAGAGTTCGGCGAAGCGCACCTGTCCGGCAGCGGCGGGGTCATGGCCCAGCACCGCCTGCGGCGCGGCCAGGGCCTCCGCTCCGAAGGCGAGCGCGGCGCAGGCCAGAAGGCAGAGCAGGCGGATCATCGCCCGATGAAAGGCGGATTGCCGCTCCGGGGCAAGATGCCGGCGCCCCCTGCCCGATCACGCTTGCGCCAGATCGCAAGCTTTCCGATAAGGCCGTTGCGATCATGGAGAATCCGAGATGAGCATGACCCCATCCCCGGCGGGAGTCGCGCCCGAGGGCGTTGCCACGCTGCCGCTGCATGCCGTGCGTCCCGCCGCGCTGGGGGGTTTTCTCGCCAGCCTGCCGCGCGAGGCCGCCGCCTTTCTGGGCGCCCAGCATTTCGCCGCGGCGGCGCAGAGCCTGATCCTGCTGCCGGGGCCGGAGGGGCTGGCGGGCGCGGTGCTCGGGCTGGGCGAGGACCGCTCGCCCTTCGCCTTCGGCTCCCTGCCCTTCCGCCTGCCCGCCGGCACGGACTGGTACCTGATGCCGGGCGATTACGACGGCGAGGCGGCGGAACTCGGCTTCCTGCTCGGCGCCTATCAGTACGACCGTCTCAAGCCGAGGCGGCGGGCTCCGGCGCGGCTGCGTCCTTCGGGGCGGCATCCGGAGGCGGCGCTGACGGCGGAGGCCATCCGCCTGGCGCGCGACCTGATCAACACCCCCGCCAATCTGCTCGGCCCCGCCGAGCTGGCCGATGCGGCGCTCGATCTCGCCAGCCGATTCGGCGCCCATGCCTCGCGCGTCACCGGCGAGGCGCTGGCCGAAGGCTTCCCGGCCCTCGCCGCGGTGGGGGCGGGTTCGGCGCGGGCGCCGCAGATGGTGCGATTCTCCTGGGGCGATGACCCCTCGGCGCCGCTGATCTCGCTCTGCGGCAAGGGCGTCTGCTTCGACACCGGCGGCTACGACCTGAAGCCGAGCGCCGGCATGCTGCGGATGAAGAAGGACATGGGCGGGGCGGCGATCGCGCTCGGCCTCGCGCAGCTCATCATGGCGAGCCGGCTTCCGGTGCGCCTCGATCTGCGCATCGGCTGCGTGGAGAACAGCGTCTCCGGCCAGGCGATGCGCCCGCTCGACGTGCTGAGAACCCGCGCCGGGCTGACGGTGGAGGTGGGCAACACCGATGCCGAGGGCAGGCTGGTGCTCGCCGACCTGCTCGCCGAGGCGGCCGAGGCGAAGCCGGACTGGCTGATCGATTTCGCGACCCTGACCGGGGCGGCCCGAGTCGCGCTGGGTCCGGACATTCCGGCCCTGTTCGGCAATGATGACGATCTGGCCGCTGCGCTGGCGGCTTCCGGAACCCGGATGCACGACCCGCTCTGGCGGCTGCCGCTCTGGCAGGATTATGCCGGCTGGCTGGACACCCCGGTGGCCGATATCAACAATGTCGGCCAGAAACCCTTCGCGGGCGCCATTATAGCGGCGCTGTTCCTGAATCGTTTCGTCCCGGCGGGAACGCGCTGGGCGCATATCGACACCTATGCCTGGAACGACCGCGACCGGCCGGGGCGGCCCGAGGGCGGCGAGGCGCAGAGCCTGCGCGCCGTCTTTGATGCCGTGAGGGGAATGAGTCGGAAACCAGCCTGATTGCAGCTAGGTGAATGGCTTGCATCGCAATTGCAATGTTTTCATGTTTCATCGTCTTGTTCGGAACAGCCGCGCCTCATAGTTATGCTCTTGCCCGCACCGGTCATGTGGATCATGCCGGCCTTCGTTTTTTCAGCACAACAGATTTCGT
>DASTAF010000109.1:0-3073 GCA_035713005.1 Acetobacteraceae bacterium | reverse complement strand
CACGCCGAAGCTGCTGCTGCTGCGGGAATCCCTGATCACCGGGCTGATCGGCCTCGTCTTCGTCGGCTCCGCCCTGATCGGCCGGCCGCTGATCTACGTGCTGGCGCGGGCGAGCCTGTCCCGCCGCTCGATCGAGGACCGCGACGAGTTCGACGAGCAGAGCGAGAAGCCCGAATTTCGGCGGGTGATGACGGTGATGACCATCGTATGGGGCCTGGGGCTGGTCGCGGAAACCGGGATTCGCACCGTCCTGGTGTTCTCCCTGCCGGTCGGGCGTTTCCTGATCTTCGGTCCGGTGGTGGGTTATGCGACGATCGGGCTGCTGATGCTGTGGACCTTTCTCTATGTCCGCCGGGCGGAGCAGCAGGAGGCAGCGCGGGACGAGCGGTGAAATATCGGACCGCAATTTAAAAATAAATTGACAGTAAAGTTTCTCCACCTTAGGGCTTGAACTTCAGAAAATATAAACTTGAGGTGGAACATGTCAGGCAGCATCCCGTCGGATACCCAGGCTCCCGCAACGCCATCCACCTATGATTTCACCGGAACGACCAGTTCGGACTGGTTCACCGGCACCAACTGGGCGGGCGGCGTCTCGCCTGGCAATACGATCAATCCGGGCGAGACGATCACCATCGCCACCGGAAGCGCCGCAATCGGGCCGGGCACCCTGACCTCGGCGGTCGCGGATAACGGGCTGATCGCGCTCACCGGCGCCTCGGCCTCGCTGACCGATTCCTACACCATGGCCGGCAGCGGCATCGTCTCCCTCGACTCCGGCGCGTCCTTCACCTTCACCAATACGAAGGGCAGCGAAACCGGGCTCGACGTCGCCTTCGGCGCGCATGGAACCGGAAGCGCGCCAAACAGGTTCGACATCAACAGCAATTTCGGCGGCTTCGGCGGCACGATCAGCAATTTCGGCGCGGGGGATGAGGTCATCCTCGGCAACAACGTCCTGCCAACGCCGAGCACCGCCAGCGCCGTCGCCCTCAGCTATAATGCCTCGACCAGCGAACTCACCGTCACCGATAGCTATCACGGCATCGCCTATAGCCAGACGCTTCACCTCACCGGCAGCTTCGACACCAGTTCCGGCAATGCGCTCGCCGCCTCGGTCGGCTCCTCCGGCATCGCCCTTTCCGTCGCCTGCTTCGCGGAAGGCACGCGCATCCTCACCACGCGCGGCGCCGTGCCCGTGGAGCAGCTCGCGCCGGGCGATCAGGCGGTCATCGCCCGCGAAGGCGGCCCCGTCACCCGTCCCATCATCTGGATCGGGCATCGCTCCATCGATCTGCGCCGGCACCCGGCACCGGAAAAGGTGCGGCCGGTGCGCATCCTGGCGGGAGCCTGCGCGCCCGGCCTGCCCGAACGCGACCTCGTGGTCTCGCCGGATCATGCCCTGTTCCTCAACGGCGTGCTGATCGAGGCGAAGCATCTGGTGAACGGCGTCACCATCCTCTGGGATGAGAGGCCATCGCATGTCACCTACCATCACGTCGAGCTCGACGCGCATGACGTGCTGCTCGCGGAGGGAATGGCGGCGGAAAGCTATATTGAGGACGGCAACCGCGCCTGCTTCGCCAATGGCGGCGTCGTGCCGCTGCATCCGGATTTCGCCGGTGCCCGGCAGGCGGCGCGCTGCGCGCCGCTGCTGGTCAATGGCACGGAGGTTCACGCCGTGCGGGCGGCGCTGCGCGACCGGGCCATGGCGCTGGGCTTCAGCCAGACCCAAGCCCCGAGCGTCACCGCCAGGGCCGGGGCGCAATGGCTGGAATGCCTTGCCTCCGATACCGGCCTGCTCCGCTTCGCGGTTCCGGATGGTACCCGGGAAATCACCCTTCACAGCGAATGCGGCATTCCCGCCGAAACCGGCATCGATCCGGACGACCGGCGGGGTCTCGGCATCAAGATCGGCGGGATGCGGCTGATCGCGGATGGCGCGGCCATTCCCCTCGGCTTCGAGGCGGCGGCGGGGCTTCACGCGCCCGATCAGGGCGAGGGGCGCTGGTCGGGCCCGGTGACGCGGATCGCGCTTCCCGCCCTGGGCGCAGAAGCGGTTCTCGAACTCGACCTCATCGCCGTCGCGGCCCGATGGGAAGGGGCCGAAATCCGGCGGCAGCGCGCCGCCGGATAAGGCTCAGATATGGATGGCCCGGCCTTCCACGGCCAGGGCCGCTTCCTTCACCGCCTCGCTCAGCGTCGGGTGCGCGTGGCAGATGCGGGCCACATCCTCCGCCGAGGCGCCGAACTCGATGGCTGTCACCAGCTCGGCGATCAGCGTTCCGGCATCCGGCCCGATGATATGCGCACCCAGCAGCCGGTCGGTCCTCGCATCCGCCAGCAGCTTCACGAAGCCGTCGGTGCTGGCCATCGCCCGGGCGCGGCCATTGGCGGTGAAGGGGAATTTGCCGATCCGGTACTCGATGCCTTCCGCCTTCAGCTCCTCCTCGGTCTTTCCGACGGCGGCGACTTCCGGCCAAGTATAGACCACGCCGGGGATGGCGCCGTAATTCACATGCCCCGCCTGCCCGGCCAGCAGCTCGGCGAGGGCGACGCCCTCCTCTTCCGCCTTGTGGGCCAGCATCGGCCCGGCAATGACATCGCCGATGGCGTAGATGCCGGGGATGTTGGTGGCGTAATGCCCATCGGTGCGCACCCGGCCGCGCTCGTCCAGCGCCACGCCCACCGCCTCTAGGCCAAGATTTGCCGTATGCGGGCGGCGGCCGATCGCCACCAGCACCGCATCCGCCGCCAGCGTCTCCGCCGCGCCGCCCTTGGCGGGCTCCAGGGTGAGGGCTATGCCTTTGCCGCCCCTCTCGGCGCCGGTCACCTTCGTGCCCAGCCTGAACTTCATGCCCTGCTTGGCGAGGATTCTCTGGAAGGCGGTGGCGACTTCCTGGTCCATGCTCGGCACCAGCCGGTCGAAGAACTCGACCACCGTCACCTCCGCCCCGAGCCGCTTCCAGACGCTGCCCAGTTCCAGCCCGATATAGCCGCCGCCGATCACCACCAGATGGCCGGGAACCGCCTCCAGCGCCAGCGCGCCGGTGGAGCTGACGATGGTCTTCTC
>DASTAF010000108.1:0-14289 GCA_035713005.1 Acetobacteraceae bacterium | reverse complement strand
TCGGCACATGCTCCCGTAAATACCAGCGACGGATAATGCTCAAAAACGCCATGTCCAACACTCCGTTCATCCCCGCCAGTTCCTGACGGGAAAGCGTTCAAACATGGGTCAATTCTCAGTGGAAAAACTTACCCTTCCCGGATCAGATCTCAGTGGAAATCAACATGCCAAGCCCTATAATTCCCGGCAAGGATGGCGTGCCGCCACCAGCGTTTGCCGTGTCCCCGCAAGGCGTTCCCATGGGCGTAGAGGTTCAGAGTGGCAACATGGGGTGATCGTGTCGCCTTACGGCCAAGTCATCGGCGTGGTGCCGGGGCAATGAGGATAATCCGTCTGGGGCTGGTAGCAGTCGCTTTCAGCGGCCTATCTGCGTGCGCGTCGCCGCAGTATTCGACCGCCGGCTACAGGCAAACCGTAGTCGCCTCATGCGGGCCGACTCCCTACTTGACATACATGACTGAACTAGCAGCGAACGCGCCCCAGGGATCGGGTATTCAATCCCTTGATTTCCTGGGGGCCGCGCTTGGGCAGCGCCGGTGCGAGTAAATTCAGTGTGGTCAGTAGTGTGGTCAATGCGGATCAGCAATATCATAAGTATCTGAAAATACCAGAAACTAGCGTACTCAAAAGCTGGCGGAGGGAGTGGGATTCGAACCCACGGTACGCTTTCACGCACACACGCTTTCCAAGCGTGCGCCTTAAGCCGCTCGGCCATCCCTCCGGCGCTGGCGTCTCTTAGCGAAAGCCAGAGCCTTGCTCAAGCGCCGGGAGGCCGCCATTTCATTCTTCCTCCATCAGCGCGTCGAAACCAAGCAGGGGCGCGGCTTCGGCATATTCCACCGCCTCGATGGAGCGGAGCTTGCGCCCCACGGCGCGGGTGCGCCTCTGGGTATCCTCCACCCCCTTGCTGAGCGCGTCCGCCTTTCTGGCCAGGCTGTCCAGGCTGTCGCCCAGCTTGCCCCATTCCGCCTTCACCGCGCCGAGAATCTTGCCGATCTCGCCGGCCTTGCGCTCAAGCTGCACGGTGAAATGCCCCACCCTGATCGTGTGCAGCAGCGCCGGCAGCAGGGAAGGGGACTGCACCAGCACCCGGTATTCGCGCTGCACCTGCTCGATCAGCCCGGGGATGCGCGCCGCCTCCGCGAACAGCCCCTCGGTCGGCAGATAGAGCACCGCGATGTCCGTGGTATCGGGCGGGCAGATATACTTGCTCGCGATCTTCCTCGCCTCGTCCTTGATCCGCCGGCCAAGCGCGGCGATGGCCTGAACCTCGCCCTCCCGATCCGCCGCCTCGACGCAGGCGAGCAGGCGGTCGTAATCCTCGGTGGGAAATTTGGCGTCGATCGCCATGAATACCGGCCGGTCCGCGTCCCGCACCGGCATGCGGAGGGCGAATTCCACCACCTCGCTGCCCCGGCCGACGCGCAGGTTGACCTCGAAGGCCCCCGGCGGCAGCGTATCCTCCAGAATCTGCCGGATCTGCGCCTCACCCCAGCCGCCGCGCGATTTCACGTTGGAGAACAGGCGCTTGAGGTCGCCCACCTGGCTGGCGACGCTCTGCACCTGGCCGATCGCCCGCTGCACCTCCGCGAATTGCTCGGCGACGCGCTGGAAGCTCTCGCCGACGCGCTTCTCCAGCGCCGATTGCAGTTGTTCATCGACCGCCGCGCGCATCGCCTCCAGCTTCGCCTCGTTGCCGGCGCGCATCTCGTCGAGCTTCGCCTCCACCCGTCCGCGCAGCCTCTCCTGCTCCTCGCGCAGCGCGGCGCCGACGGCACCGAGATCGCGGCTCACCCGGTCCGAGAGCCGGGTCTGGCTCTCGGTCAACCTTCCCACCGCCTCCATGGTCTCGCGCAGCAGGCTCGCGCGCCCCTCGGCGGCGGCCTGGTCCGCCTCCGCCAGCCTCTGGCCGATCAGCGTGGTGAGATCGATAATGGCGCTTTGCATCCGCTCCACCGATTGCGCCTGCGCCCTGGCACCTTCCTGCACCCGGTCGAAGGCAGTATTCAGCGTCTCGCGCGAGGATTCCGCGATCTGCCGGCGCAGGCCCTCGGCGGTTTCGGCCAAAGCGCGGCGCAGCGCCTCGGCTTCCGCGGCGGCGCCATCATCGCGGCGCGTGAGCTGCAGCGCCAGCAGGAGGATCAGCAGGATGAGGCAGGCCGCGATTCCGATCGCGAGCCAGCCCATCACGCGTCCATCTTCAGCGCGGCGAGGAAGGCGCTCTGCGGGATTTCCACCTTGCCGAACTGGCGCATCCGCTTCTTGCCTTCCTTCTGCTTCTCCAGCAGCTTGCGCTTGCGCGAGATGTCGCCGCCATAGCATTTGGCGGTGACATCCTTGGAGAGCGCGCTGATCGTCTCGCGGGCGATGACGCGCCCGCCGATGGCAGCCTGCACCGCGATCTTGAACAACTGCTTGGGGATCAGGTCCTTCAGGCGCGAGCAGATGGCGCGGCCGCGGGTTTCCGCCACCGAGCGATGGGCGATGAAGGCCAGCGCGTCCACCGGATCGCCGTTCACCAGGATGGAGATCTTCACCAGATCGCTCTCGGCATAGCCATCCATCTGATAGTCGAAGCTGGCATAGCCGCGCGAGACGGATTTCAGCCGGTCGTAGAAGTCGAACACCACCTCGTTCAGCGGCAGGCGGTAGACGGCCATGGCACGGTTGCCGACATAGGTGAGGTCCACCTGCTGGCCCCGCCGCTCGTTGCAGAGGGTGAGAATGGCGCCGAGATAATCGTCCGGCACCATGATCGTCGCCTTGATCCAGGGCTCCTCGATGAAGTCGATCAGCGAGCCGTCCGGCATGTCGGCGGGGTTGTGCAGGTCGATCACCTCGCCGCGGGTGGTGTGCAGGCGATAGACCACCGAGGGGGCGGTGGCGATCAGGTCGAGATCGAATTCGCGGGAAAGCCGCTCCTGGACAATCTCCAGATGCAGCAGGCCGAGAAAGCCGCAGCGGAAGCCGAAGCCGAGCGCCGCCGAGGTCTCGGCCTCGTAATGAAAGCTCGCATCGTTGAGCTGAAGCTTGCCCAGGCTGTCGCGCAGCTTCTCGAAATCATCGGCGTCCACCGGGAACAGCCCGCACCAGACCACCGGGATGGAGGGCTTGAAGCCGGGAAGCGCCTCGCCGGTCGGGTGGCGCTCGTCGGTGATCGTATCGCCCACCTTGCAGTCGGCGACGGTCTTGATCCCGGCGGTGAGATAGCCGATCTCGCCGGGGCCAAGATCGCTCTCCGGGCGCAGTTTGGGCGCGAAGACGCCGACCTGCTCGACGGTATGAACCGCGCCGGTCGCCATCATGCGGATGCGCTGGCCGCGCTTCAGCCGCCCGTCCTTCACCCGCACCAGCGTGACCACGCCGAGATAGGCATCGTACCAGCTATCGACCAGCAGCGCCTTCAGCGGCGCATTCTCGTCGCCTTGCGGCGGCGGCAGCCGCGTCACCAGCGCTTCCAGCACGGCCTCGATGTTCAGCCCGGTCTTGGCGGAGATTTCCACCGCGTCCGAGGCATCGAGTCCGATCACATCCTCGATCTGCTGCTTCACCCGCTCCGGCTCGGCCGCCGGCAGGTCGATCTTGTTCAGAACCGGGACGATCTCGTGCCCGGCATCAATGGCCTGATAGACATTGGCAAGGGTCTGCGCCTCGACGCCCTGGGAAGCGTCCACCACCAGCAGGGAGCCCTCGCAGGCGGCAAGGCTGCGGCTTACCTCATAGGCGAAATCGACATGACCGGGCGTGTCCATCAGGTTGAGTGCATAGGTGCGGCCGTCCTTGGCCGGATATGAGAGGCGGACGGTCTGCGCCTTGATGGTGATGCCGCGCTCCTTCTCGATATCCATGTTGTCGAGCACCTGCTCGGTCATCTCGCGGGCGGTAAGGGCGCCGGTGGCCTGGATCAGCCGGTCGGCCAGGGTGGATTTGCCATGGTCGATATGGGCGATGATCGAGAAGTTGCGGATTAGTTCGGTGGGGGTCGCGGTCATGCCCGTTCCTTATGCCAATTCGGCGCTCTTGTCAGCGGCGCGGCTTTCCCAGGGCTTATTGAAACTTCGCATCGACCGGCCAAATGAGCCGTAGCCAAGCATCGCAACGAGGCATCAGGGAAATTTCGTGGATCAGCCCAGCCCAGGACCAGCCAGAACGCTCTGCATCGATATCGGCGGCAGCCACCTGAAGGCGGCCATCGTCGGCGATGACGGCTCGATGGCCGGCAACGAGGCGCGCATCGTCACCCCTGCCGTCGGCGGCCCGGAAATGATGATCGACGCGCTGGCCGCGCTTGTTGCCCCGCTGGGCGGCTTCGACCGTGTCTCGGTCGGCTTTCCGGGGGCGGTGAGGAAGGGCATCGTGCAGACAGCGCCGAACATCAGCGGCGAGGGCTGGAGGAACTTCCCCTTCCAGGCGGCGCTGCAGGGGCGGTTCGGCAGGCCAGTGCGCTTGGCCAATGACGCGACGGTGCAGGGGCTCGGCGTGATCGAGGGCAAGGGCATCGAGTGCACCGTGACCTTCGGCACCGGCATGGGCTTCGCCTTGTTCGACGACGGGATTCCAGGCCCGCATCTCGAACTCAGCCAGCATCCGGCCCGCAACCGGAAAACCTACGACCAGTATGTCGGCCGGGCGGAGCACGACCGGATCGGGCTGAAGCGCTGGAACCGGCGGGTGCGGCGGGTGATCGGGCAGGTCAGGGTGCTGGTGAATTTCGACCTGCTTTACATAGGCGGGGGCAATGCGCGTCATATCGGCTTCGTGCTGCCGCCGGACGTGCGCATCGTCTCGAACGCCAGCGGCATTACCGGCGGGATCAGATTATGGCAGCCCCGGCTGGAAGCCGCCTTCGCCGGGTGATGCCGAGTTCACAAACGGGTCAACGGCGAACTCATTGTCTTTCTGGGGACCGGCGCTCACATTAGCTACCACTTACCATGCGGGAACAGGGACCATGAATCCTCTCAAACAGCTAGAGCAGGCAGGCCAGTCGCCCTGGCTGGACTTCGTGCAGCGCCATCTGATCGAATCCGGCGAATTGAAGACGATGGTGGAGCGGGACGGGCTGAAGGGCGTCACCTCCAATCCCACCATCTTCGAGAAAGCCATCGGCAAGTCGAAGGATTATGGCGAGGCGCTGGAGGCCTTCCTGAAGAAGGGCGACCAGCGCACCATGGCGGTTTATGAATATCTCGCCGGCGCGGATATCCAGGCCGGGGCGGACGTGCTGCGCCCGGTCTATGACGCGAGCAATGGCCATGACGGCTATATCAGCTTCGAGGTCTCCCCTTATCTCGGCTTCGATACCGAGGAGACCGTGCAGGAAGCGCGGCGCCTTTGGAAGATGGTCGGCCGGCCGAACCTGATGGTCAAGGTGCCGGCGACCAGGGAAGGCATCCCGGCCATCCGCCGGCTGATTGGCGAGGGCATCAACGTCAACGTCACCCTGCTCTTCGCCGTCGAGGTCTATGAGCAGGTGGCCGAGGCCTATATCGCCGGGCTTGAGGAACTGGTGAGGAACGGCGGCGATCCCTCGCGGATCGGCAGCGTCGCCAGCTTCTTCGTCAGCCGCATCGACAGCCTGGTGGACAAGAAGCTGGACGAGAGGATCAAGTCCGGCGCGGACAAGGCATCATTGGACGCGCTGCGCGGCAAGATCGCCATCGCCAATGCCAAGATCGCCTATGAGCGCTACAAGAAGATATTTTCCGGCCCTCGCTGGGAGGCGCTGAAGCAGAAGGGCGCGCATACGCAGCGCCTGCTCTGGGCCTCGACCAGCACCAAGAACCCGGCCTATTCCGACACGCTCTATGTCGAGGCGCTGATCGGGCGGGACACGGTGAACACCCTGCCGCCGGCGACGATGGATGCCTTCCGCGACCATGGCAAGGTGATCCCCGACGCGGTGGAGCAGGACCTGGAAGGCGCCAAAGCGACGCTGGAGGCGCTGAGGAAGGCGGGCGTTTCGCTGGAAGAGGTGACGGACGAGCTGGTCGCGGACGGGGTGAAGTCCTTCGCCCAGTCCTTCGACGACCTGCTTGCCACCGTCGCGGCCCGGCGGGCCCAGCTCTCGCAGATCGACCGCATGACCCTGCATCTGCCGGACGCGCTGCGGCAGGAATACGAGGCGGAGGCGAAGCGCTGGACCGCCGAGGGGATGATGCGCAGGCTCTGGCGCGGCGACAAGACGCTCTGGACGAACCAGGACGAGGATCACTGGCTCGACTGGATGAACATCGTGGCGGAGGAGTCCAAGGACGCGGACAGGCTGCGGAGTTTCGCCGCCGAGGTGAAGGGGAAGTTCACCGACATGCTGCTGATCGGCATGGGGGGATCGAGCCTGGGGCCGGAGGTTCTGGCCGAGACGTTCGGCCACCAGCAGGGCTGGCCGAAATTCCACATGCTCGACTCGACCGATCCGGCGCAGATCGCATCGGTGGAGAAGGCGCTCGATCTGCCCCGCACGCTGGTCATCGTCTCCTCGAAATCCGGCAGCACGCTGGAGCCGAACATCCTGCTCGCCTATTTCCGCAAGCGCCTGATCGAGACGGTGGGCGAGGTGGAGGCGGGGCGGCACCTGGTCGCGGTGACCGATCCGGGCTCGGCGCTGGAGAAGCAGGCGCAGCGCGAGAAATTCGCCCATGTCTTCCATGGCGTGCCCGCGATCGGCGGGCGATATTCGGTTCTGTCGAAATTCGGCCTGGTGCCCGCCGCGGCGATGGGAATCGACGTGAGGAATTTCCTCGACAAGACCGCGATCATGGTCGGCAGCTGCGCCGGGGATGTTCCCGCCGCCGTCAATCCCGGCATCCAGCTCGGCCTCGCCATGGGGCTGGCCGCCGCCAAGTTCGGGCGGGACAAGGTGACCATCGTCGCCTCGCCGGGCATCGCCGATCTCGGCGCCTGGCTGGAGCAGCTCATCGCGGAATCCACCGGCAAGCAGGGCAAGGGGCTGATTCCCGTGGATGCGGAGCCCGAAGGCGCGCCGGAGACCTATGGCAATGACCGGTTCTTCGCCTATCTGGCGCTCCAGGGTGATGCCGATGAGGGGCAGCGCGCCTTCATCGAGCGGATGGAGAAGGCCGGGCATCCCGTCATCCGCATCGAGGTGCGCGGCGCCGAGTTCATCGGCCAGGAATTCTTCCGCTGGGAGATGGCGACGGCGGTGGCCGGCGCGGTGATCGGCATCAACCCCTTCGATCAGCCCGATGTCGAGGCGAGCAAGGTGAAGACCCGCGCTCTGACCGATGATTACGAGAAATCGGGCCGGCTGGGCGAGGGCAAGCCGATCTTCCAGGCGAACGGCATCGCGATCTTCGCGGATGAGCGGAACGCCGAGGCGCTGGGCCGGCACAACACCCTGAGCGGCTATCTGCAGGCGCATTTCGGACGGGTACATGAAGGGGATTACGCCGCCATCCTCGCCTATATCGAGCGCAATCCGGCCCATGCCGAAATTCTGCAGCGGATGCGCGCCGTGCTGCGGGAGAAGACCAGGGCGGCCACCTGCCTCGGCTTCGGGCCGCGCTTCCTGCACTCCACCGGCCAGGCCTACAAGGGCGGGCCGAATACCGGCGTGTTCCTGCAGATCACCGACGATAATCCGCGCGACCTGCCGGTGCTGGACCGGAAATACACTTTCGGCGTCGTAAAGGCCGCGCAGGCCCAGGGCGACATGGAGGTGCTGGTGGAGCGCAAGCGCCGGGTGATGCGGGTGCATTTGAAGGATGTCGATTCGGGGCTGCGCGAGATCGCCCAGGCCGTCGAGGAAGCGTTTTCAGCGTAAAGGGATATTCGGCATGAAGATCGGAATCGTCGGCCTGGGGCGGATGGGCGGCAATATCGCGCGGCGCCTGATGCGGGAGAAGCATCAATGCGTGGTCTATGACAAGTCGCCCGAGGCGGTCGCCGCCCTCGCCAAGGAGGGCGCGCGGGGCGCAAGCGAGCTGGCGGATCTGGTGAAGCAGTTGCAGGCGCCGCGGATCGTCTGGGTCATGCTGCCGGCGGGGCGGATCACCGAGGAGACGATCGGCCAGATCAGCGGCGCGATGGAGAAGGGGGACATCATCATCGATGGCGGCAACACCTTCTACAAGGACGATATCCGCCGCGCCCAGGCACTGAAACAGAAGGGCGTCGAATATGTCGATGTCGGCACCTCCGGCGGCGTCTGGGGGCTTGAGCGCGGCTATTGCATGATGATCGGCGGGGAGAAATCCGTGGTCGATCATCTCGATCCGATCTTCAAAACCCTGGCGCCGGGCCTCGGCACGGTGGAGCGGACCAAGGGCCGGGAGGGCCGGGATACGCGCGCCGAGATGGGCTATATCCATGCCGGGCCGGTCGGTGCCGGGCATTTCGTCAAGATGGTGCATAATGGCATCGAATACGGGCTGATGCAGGCCTATGCCGAGGGGTTCGACGTGCTGCGCAACAAGGCCTCGGAAGCGCTGCACGAGGATCAGCGCTATGATCTGAACCTGGGGGACATTGCCGAGGTCTGGCGGCGGGGCAGCGTGATATCCTCCTGGCTGCTTGACCTGACCGCCTCCGCCCTGGCGACCAACGAGACGCTTGAAGGCTATACCGGCTATGTCGAGGATTCGGGCGAGGGGCGCTGGACCATCGAGGCGGCCATCGAGGAGGCCGTGCCGGTCGATGTGCTCACTTCCGCTTTGTTCGCCCGCTTCCGCTCGCGCCAGGAGCACACGTTCGGGGAGAAGCTGCTCTCGGCGATGCGCCACGGCTTCGGCGGCCATATCGAGAAGGCGGAAAAAGGCTTCAAGAAGGTCGAAGGCGGAGTCGTTCAATGAACGACCTCGTCGATCACGATCTCCGCCATGGCGTGGAGGCGGAAAAATCGCCCGATGCCAGGCCGCCCGGCCCCTGCCTGATCGTGATCTTCGGCGCCGGCGGCGACCTGACGAAGCGCCTGCTGGTTCCCGCCCTCTACAATCTGGCGAATACCGGGCTGATTCCGGAGAATTTCGCCCTGGTCGGCGCCGATATCGGCGAGCGCAGCGCCAAGGACTGGGGCAATTCGCTGCTCGCCATGCTGAACAGCTTCACCTCCGATCCGAGCGCCGAGGACCAGCTCAAATCGGTGGACGACAAGACCTGGGCGAAGCTCGCGGACCGCATGTCCTACGTGCAGGGCGACTTCACCAGGCCTGAGTTTTACAAGACGCTCGAAGGCCATCTGGCGGAAATCGAGAAACAGCACGGAACCGGCGGCAACCGGCTGTTCTATCTTGCGGTGGCGGATCGGTTCTTCGGCACCATCGTCGAGCATCTCGGCCAGTCCGGCCTGGCCAGGGAGGCGGAGGGCGAGCATCAGCCCTGGCGCCGGGTGGTGATCGAGAAGCCCTTCGGCCATGACCTGGAATCGGCCCGCGCCCTGAACCGGCAGGTGCTGAGCGTGCTGAAGGAGACCCAGATCTACCGGATCGACCATTTTCTCGGCAAGGAGACGGTGCAGAGCATCATGGCGATGCGCTTCGCCAACGGCATATTCGAGCCGATCTGGAATCGCGACCGCATCGAGCATGTGCAGATCACCGTGGCGGAGACGGTCGGCGTCGAGGGGCGGGGGAAGTTCTACGAGCAGACCGGCGCGCTGCGCGACATGGTGCCGAACCACGTGTTCCAGCTCGTCGCCATGGTGGCGATGGAGCCGCCGGTGGGCTTCAACCCGGAATCGATCCGCAACAAGAAGCAGGATCTCTACGCCTCGATCGAGACCATCAGCCCGGACGACGTGGTGCGCGGCCAGTACGGCCCCGGCACCCGGCAGGGCAAGCCGGTGGCGGGCTATCGGGAGGAGCCAAATGTCGCAGCGGACTCGGCCACGGAGACTTACGTGGCCATGAGACTGCTGATCGACAACTGGCGCTGGGCCGGCGTGCCTTTCTACATCCGCACCGGCAAGCATCTCTCGGCCCGGATCACCGAGATCGCCATCCAGTTCAAGAAGGTGCCGCTGGCGCCCTTCCAGAACACGCCGCTCGAATCCCTCGCGCCGAACTGGCTGGTGCTGCGGATTCAGCCGGATGAGGGCATTTCCTTCGAGTTCGAGGTCAAGCGCCCCGGCCAGGTCATGCGCGTGGCGCCGGTCAAGATGGATTTCCGCTATCGCGACTGGTTCACGCCGGAGCCGAATGTCGGCTACGAGACGCTGATCTATGACTGCATGATCGGCGACCAGACGCTGTTCCAGCGCGCGGACATGATCGAGGAGACCTGGCGGGTGGTGCAGCCGGCGCTCGATGCCTGGAAGGTCAGTCCGCCCAGGGATTTCCCGAATTATGCCTCCGGCGGCAGCGGGCCGGAGGCCGCCGATGCGCTGCTTTCGCGTGACGGGCAGGGGCGGCGCTGGCGGCCCGTCGCCCTGCCAGGGGAGGCGAAGGGCTCATGAGCCGGGCAATCGATCTGGTGCTCGCCGATGTGGATGGCAGCCTCGTCACCCAGCAGAAGGAACTGACGCCGGAGGCCATCCAGGCGGTGCGCGACCTGCGCGCCGCCGGCATCCGCTTCGCCATCACCAGCGGACGGCCGCCCGCGGGCATGAAGATGCTGGTCGAGCCGCTTCAGATCGACACGGCCATCGCCGGGTTCAATGGCGGGGTGACGACGAAGCCCGACCTTGTCACCGTGATCGACTCCCATGATCTGTCGCCGGAGGCGGCGCGCAAGGCGGTGGATTTTCTCGACAAGGCGGGTGTGGATGTCTGGGTCTACAACCATAAATCCTGGATGGTGCGGAAGCTGGATGCGCCGCATGTCGAGCGCGAGGCCTGGACGGTGAAGTTCGAGCCCGAGGTGGTGAAGGAGTACACGGACGATCTCCTGCGCGATGTGGTCAAGATCGTCGGCGTCAGCGATGATCACGCGCTGATCAGCGACATTGAGCGGAGGGCGCAGGACGAGTTCGGCGGCAATGTCAACGCCGCATCCTCGCAGCCCTACTACCTCGATTTCACCCATGCCAAGGCGAACAAGGGCGAGGTGGTGGAAAGCCTCTCGCGCAGCCTGGGCATCCCAGCGGCGCGCATCGCCACCATCGGCGACATGCCCAACGACGTGACCATGTTCCGCAAGAGCGGCATGAGCATCGCCATGGGCAATGCCAGCGGCGAGGTGAAGGCGAAGGCGACCCATGTGACCGACAGCAACGAGAATAACGGCTTCGCCAAGGCGATCGACAAATTCATCCTGAACAGGGGCGGCGCATGAAACCCGCGCGCGGCGAATTGCGGGTTTTCGAGGATGCCGCCGGGCTTGCCAGGGCGGGGGCGGAACTGTTCCGCGAGCATGTCAGCGCCGCGCAGATGGATTTCGTGGTGGGGCTTGCCGGAGGCTCGACACCGAAGCCGCTATACGAGACCCTGGCGAGGCCGGATTTCGGCGGCGCCATGCCCTGGTCCACGCTGCGCTTCGTGCTGGGGGACGAGCGTTTCGTTCCGCCCGATGACAAGGACAGCAATCTGCGCATGATTCGCGAGGCGCTGCTGGACAAGGTGGACATCCGGAGGGAGCAGGTTTTCGCCCCTCCCTATGAGGGCATGACGCCTGATGGCGCCGCGCGGGCCTATGAGCAGGATCTGAAGGCGCTCTATGGCCTGCCGGAGCTTGCGCCCGACAAGCCCTTCTTCGATCTGTGCTTCCTGGGCATGGGGGATGACGGGCATACCGCCTCGCTGCTGCCGGGCCAGGGCGATCTGCTGAACGAGCGCCATCGCTGGGTGCTGCCCGTCACCAAAGGCCGGCCCGAGGCGCGCATCACCCTGACCTATCCGGTGCTGGAAAGCAGCCGGCTGACCGTGTTTCTCGTCAGCGGGGAAGGCAAGCGCGAGATGCTGGACGGAATATTGAGCGGCAGGGAAACCGATGCGCCGGCCGCCCGCCTGGCGCCGCAGGGGCGGCTGCTCTGGTTCGCCGATCGGGCCGCCGCCGGGCGCTGGGCGGGCTGAAGGATGCAGCAGGAAAACGCGGCCAAGCGCGCCGCCGGAACCGCCGCCGCCAGCCTCGTCGAGCATGACATGCTGGTCGGGCTCGGCACCGGATCGACGGTCGGCTTCCTGCTGGATGCGCTCGCCATCCGCATGCGGGAGGAAAATCTCGCCTTCACCTCGGTCGCCACTTCGGAGGCCACCGAAGTTCTCGCGCGCGAGCGCGGAATGCCGGTGATCTCCGAGCTCCGGCGGGTCGATCTTGCCATTGACGGGGCGGATGAGGTGGAGATCGGCACGCTCAGGCTGATCAAGGGGCTGGGCGGGGCGCTGCTGCGGGAGAAGATCGTCGCCCAGTCGGCGCATCGCTTCGTCGTCATCGCCGATGAGGGCAAACTGGTCACCCGCCTGGGCGCCAAGGCGCCGGTTCCGGTGGAGGCGGCGAGGTTCGGTCATGAGCACACGGCGAGGCGGCTTGAATCCTTCGGCTTCGAGCCGGCGCTCCGGCATGGCAAGGACGGCTCGCCCTTCATCACCGATAACGGCAATGTGGTGTTCGATTGCCGCGCGCTGCTGCGCCAGACGCCGGAGGAAGCCGAGGCGGCGGTGAAGTCGATTGCCGGCATCGTCGATACCGGGTTGTTCACCTCCGGCGTCGAGCGGGCGATCATCGGCGCCGATGGCGGCCAGGTGAAGACGCTCCTGGGCGACTTCGCGGCCAAGGCGGGCATTGCCGCCGATGCCATGGCGCTGCGCCGGCTGCTGCGGCCGCAGCTTCCCTTCGTTCCGGTCATCCTGGTGATGGGCGTCTCCGGGGCGGGCAAAACGACGATCGGCGCCTTCCTGGCTTCGGTGCTCGGGGTGGAATTCCGGGACGCCGACGATCTGCACCCGGTGGAGAACGTGGAGAAGATGCATCGCGGCGAGCCCCTGGATGACTGGGACCGCCTGCCCTGGCTGCACCGCATCGGCTCGCAGGTTCGCGCCTGGCGGCGGATGGGGCAGGGCGGCGTCATCACCTGCTCGGCATTGAGCCGCCGCTACCGGGAGATGATCATCGGCAATTGCGACGGCGTCGCCCTGGTTCATCTCGACGGCCCGAAGGAGATCATCCACGAGCGCATGGCCGCGCATCATGGCCATTTCATGCCCAGTTCTCTGCTCGACAGCCAGTTCCAGGCGCTGGAGCCGCCGGCGGATGACGAGGCGGCCATCATCGTCTCCCTCCTGCCGTCCCCGGCCCAGATCGTCGCCGAGATCCTGCGGCTGCTCGCCGGGGGAAAGCCTCACGCCACCGGGAAACGCGATGCCGCTGCTCATTGAAGACTACGCACTGATCGGCGACTGCCAGACCGCCGCGCTAGTCGGCAGGGATGGCTCGATCGACTGGCTCTGCCTGCCGCGCTTCGATTCCGCCGCCTGCTTCGCGGCGCTTCTGGGCACGCCGGAGCATGGCCGCTGGCGGATCGCGCCGGCCGGAGAAGTGACCAAGATAACCCGGCGTTACCGCGGGGACACGCTGATCCTGGAGACCGACATGGAGACCGAGCAAGGCTCCATCCGCGTCACCGATTGCATGCCCGTGCGCTGCCGTGAATCCCATTCCCCGCATCTCGTGCGTTCGGTGACCGGGCTGACCGGCAAGGTGGCGGTTCATTCCGAGCTGAAGATACGATTTGATTACGGCAACGATATTCCCTGGGTCAGGCGGCTCGACGATGGTTCCGGCATCTCCGCCATCGCCGGGCCGGACATGATCGTGCTGCGCGCGGATGTTCCGCTGGAGGGGAAGGATCATCACACCGCCTCGGATTTCAGCATCCGCCCCGGCGAGACGGTCAACTTCGTCATGCACTGGTTTCCCTCGTACAAGCAGCCTCCGGCCGCCATCGACGCCGGGGAGGCGATCAGCGACGCGGAGAAATTCTGGCAGGGCTGGATCAGCGTCGCCAAGGTCGAGGGCAGATGGGCGGAGGCAATAAAAAGATCGCTGATCACGCTCAAGGCGCTGACGCACTGGGAAACCGGCGGCATCGTCGCCGCCCCCACCACTTCGCTGCCGGAACAGCTTGGCGGCCCGCGCAACTGGGATTACCGGTTCTGCTGGCTGCGCGACGCGACCTTCACGCTGCAGGCGATGATCGGCGCCGGCTATCACGAGGAGGCGGCGGCCTGGCGGAGCTGGCTGTCCCGCGCCATCGCCGGATCGCCGGAGGAGGTGCAGATCATGTACGGCATCTCGGGCGAGCGGCGGCTGACCGAATGGGAGGTGGACTGGCTGCCCGGCTATGAGAATTCGAAGCCGGTGCGGATCGGAAACGGCGCCGCGACCCAGCTTCAGATC
>DASTAF010000107.1:0-2208 GCA_035713005.1 Acetobacteraceae bacterium | reverse complement strand
CACCTTCACCATCAGCACGGTGCCGAAATAGGTGAACAGCACCAGCGCCGTCCATTTCAGCACCGCGACATAGCGCGTGTACTGCAGCAGCACCTGGGCGGCGAGGCAGATCGCCCCGAACAGCACCACGTAAAGCCCGCGCGGCCCGTGCGAGACCATGGCGGCCACATCGCCCATCGCCCCGAGATCGGCGCCGAGGTTGAGGATGTTCGCCGCCAGCAGCAGCAGGACGCAGAAATTCACCAGCCAGGGCGGATAATGGCGGCGGATGGTGCCGGCCAAGCCCTCGCCGGTGATGCGCCCGATCCGCGCGCTGATCTCCTGCGTCACCGCCATCAGCGGGTAACTGAACAGCATCATCCACAGGCAGCCGAAGCCGAGCTGCGCGCCCGCCTGCGAATAGGTGGCGATGCCGCTCGGATCGTCGTCGGAGGCGCCGGTGACGAGCCCCGGCCCCAGAATGCCCAGCAGCCTCGGCTTGGACGGCCCGATGACCGGGTCTGCGGAAGTCTCGACAGCAGAGCGGGCGCCGCTCCCGCGCATGGAAGAATCGTTCATGCCTCCGCCTATAGATCAGCCGGGGGCGGCGATGGAATCCGGTTCACCCCCTCCGGCGGCGGATCAGCCCCAGCCCGAGCAGCGCGGTCCCGAGCAGGGCGAGCGAATTCGGCTCCGGAACATCCGCCCCCGGCAATGCCGCCTCGGTGAGAATAATGGTGCCGTCAAGCCCGGTGGTGGCGTCGCCGTTGCCGCCGCTGGCAATCAATCCGAAGACATCTCCGGCACTGACAGCGAAAGAGGCCGTTCCAGTGGAGTCGCAGATGTTCAACCGGAATGCCGGTGCCGGTGGTGCAGATCGGGATAATGCGGATGCCGGTGCGTCAGCGGTTCATGGATATGCCGGTGCGTATGCGGCTCTCCGGGCGGATCGTCCGGCCCGTGCGCATGACGGTGATGCTCGTCATGGACATGCCGGTGCTCGTGCTCCATCGCCTCGTGCGCATGCTCGTGCTCGTGCCGCTCCGCCAGATGCAGCCATAGGCCAAGGGCCATGAGCAGGCCGGCGCCAAGCAGCCGCGCCGTGAGCGGTTCGCCCAGCATCAACACGGCGAGCAGCGCGCCGATGAAGGGAGCGAGCGAAAAATAGGCGCCGGTGCGGGCGGTGCCGAGATGGCGCAGGCCGAGCACGAACAGGACGAGGCTGACGCCATAGCCGAGAAAGCCGACGAAGCCGGCGGCCAAAATGATGCCGATGCTCGGCAGCATCGCGCCATCGAGATGGGCCAGCGCCAGATTGACCGATCCCGCCACCAGCCCCTTCAGCATGGCGATCTGCACTGGATCTGCGGAGGAGAGCTTGCGGGTCAGATTGTTGTCGATCCCCCAGCACAGGCAGGCCCCGGCGATCAGCGGCGCGCCCTCATCCAGCGGCACCGGCCCGCGCCAGGAGAGAAGGGCCGCCCCGGCCAGGATGGCGAAGGCGCCCAGCAGCAGGCGGCGGTCCACATTCTCGCGGAACACCAGCCAGGCGATGGCCATGGTCGCCAAGCCTTCCAGGTTAAGCAGAAGGGAGGCGCCGGACGCCTCGCTGCGGGCAAGGCCGAACATCAGCAGCAGCGGCCCGGCGATCCCGCCCGCCGCGATAACGGCGGCGAGCCAGGGCAGATCGGCAGCCCGCAACGGCGCCTCGGCCACTGGCGATCCTTGCAACCGGCGGAGCAGATGCAGCGCCGCAAGGCCCAGCCCGGCGCCGAGATAGAGCAACCCGGCCATCATCCAGGGATCAACCGTTCCAAGCAGCAGCTTGGCGAAAGGCGTGCTCGCGCCGAACAGGATGGCGGAGAGCAATGCCAGGGCGATGCCCGGACGGAGCATCACGCCGCCCGCGAGGCTCCGATCCGCATCGCTTCCTGCTCGGCCGTCGCCCTCGCCTGCGCATCCAGCGCCAGCACGGCGGCGAGATCCGGCAGGGCGGGCGCGCCCAGCCGGTCCAGCACCGCATCGACGATGCCGGCAATGTCGAGAAAGCCGATCCTGCGCGCCAGGAAGGCGGCGACGGCGATCTCGTTGGCCGCGTTCAGCACCGTCGGCGCGCCATGCCCGGCAACCAGCGCCTCGCGCGCCAGGCGCAGCGCCGGAAAGCGCCCCTCGTCCGGCGCGTGGAAGTCGAGCCGCGACGCGGCGGCGAGGTCAAGCCGGGGCGAGCTG
>DASTAF010000106.1:0-2289 GCA_035713005.1 Acetobacteraceae bacterium | reverse complement strand
GCATTATGCAAGAGGACGATGCCGTGGCGGCCACGGCCACCACGGGCTGAGAGGGCGAACCGGGCGGGAGATGCAGCGCAGCCAGTTCCGCATCGGGGTGAACATCCTGCTGGACGGGCTGCTGGCGGCGCTTGGCGTGGTCGCTGCCTGCTGGCTGGCCGATCCCGCCCATCCGGCGCCGCAGCCCGCCGCGCTGCCTGCCGCCGGAACCGCGGCCATCTGGCTGATCGGCGTGCCATTCGGCATGTCCCGCCAGCACTGGCGTTTCACCAGCCTGGGCGATATCGCCGCCATCGGCAGTATCGCGGTCCTGGCGGCGCTGCTGATCTCGCTGCTGCTGGTGGGGGTAGGCGCGGCCCTGCCCTCGACGAGCTTTCCGGTCATCCTGGCCATCACGCTGGGGCTGGGGCTGATCGCCCCTCGGCTGCTCTACCGGCTCGCCCGCATGCCCGGTGCAGAGGCGCCGCCGGCGGATGCCGAGAACGCGCTGGTGCTGGGCGAGGGGGAGGCGGCGGAACTATTCCTCAACGCGCTGGCGCGCGATCCGCTGCGGCGCTACCGCTTGCTGGGCCTGCTCGCCAATTCCGCCCGCGAAACCGGACGGCGCATCCACAACCAGCCGATCCTCGGCTCGGTCGATCAGCTCGGCCCGATCCTGAGCCGTTTCGACACGGCAGAGGAGCGCCCTTCCCTGCTGATCGTGGCCAGTGCCGAAATTCGCGGCGAGGCGCTTCACGGTATTCTCGCCGAGGCCGAGGCGCGGGGTCTGCGTGTCGCCCGCGCCCCCAGCCCCACTGCTTTGGCGCCCACCTCGGCGCAGGGCGCGGCCGATCTCGCCTTGCGTCCCATCGCCATCGAGGATCTGCTGAACCGGCCGCAGGTCTCGCTGGACCGCGAGGGCATGGCGCGGCTGATCCAAGGCAGGCGCGTGCTGGTCACCGGGGCGGGCGGCTCCATCGGTTCGGAACTGGCGCGGCAGGTGGCGGGATTCGGGCCGGAACGGCTGATCCTGCTCGATTCCAGCGAATATGCGCTGTGGAGCATTGATCTGGAGCTTGCGGAATCGGCGGCGGAAGTGCCTCGCCTGGCGGTGATCGCGGATGTGCGCGATGCGGGGCGGATGGTGGCGGTCTGCGCGGCGCAACGCCCGCATCTCGTCTTCCATGCCGCCGCGCTGAAGCACGTGCCGATGGTGGAGGCGAATCCGCTGGAGGGTCTGGCCACCAACGCCGTCGGCACCAAGCATGTGGCGGATGCGGCCCGCGCCGCCGGAGCTTCCCTGATGGTGCTGATCTCGACCGACAAGGCGGTGAACCCCTCCTCCGTCATGGGCGCCTCGAAGCGGCTGGCCGAGATGTACGCGCAGGGTCTCGACGTGGCGGCCCGTCATGCCGGTCCGCAGGGTCTCGACGTGGCGGCGCGTCAGGCGCAGGGTGGAATGCGGCTGGTAACGGTACGATTCGGCAACGTGCTGGGATCGACCGGCTCCGTGGTGCCGCTGTTCCGCCGCCAGCTCGCGCGCGGCGGCCCGCTCACCGTCACCCATCCCGACATGCGCCGCTATTTCATGACGGTGCGCGAGGCGGTGAGCCTGGTGCTGCAGGCCTCGGTCGTCGGCGCGGGCAACGCCGCCCTTCCCGTCGCCGAAGGCGGGATTTTCGTGCTCGACATGGGCGAGCCGGTGAAAATCGTCGATCTGGCGCGGCAGATGATCCGCCTTGCCGGGCTCAGGCCCGATCAGGATATTCCCATCCGCTTCACCGGACTGCGGCCCGGCGAGAAGCTGTTCGAGGAGCTGTTCCATGGCAAGGAAAGGCCGATCCCAACAGCCTATCCGGGGCTGCTGATGGCGGCGCCGCGCGTGGCGGATGCGGCCTTCATTGGCCGTGCCTTGGAGGAGATTCAGGATTTCTGTACCCAAGGCGATGAAGCCGCGGCGCTCGCGCTGCTTTCCCGGCTGGTGCCGGAATTCCGCCCAAGTGTCCCGGCGGAAGAACCTCTCGCTCTCGCGCGGCCGGCGGGATAAGAAAACCCATGGACCAGCCCGATATTCCCATCCCTTTTCTCGATCTGCGGGCCCAGCAGGCGCGGATCGGCGCAGCCCTGCGCGCGCGGATCGAAGCCGTGCTGGCCCATGGGCAGTACATCCTCGGCCCCGAGGTGGCGGAGCTGGAGGCGAGGCTGGCGGAATACTGCGCCGCCCGCCACTGCATAGGGGTGAGTTCGGGCACGGACGCGCTGCAGATCGCCCTGATGGCGGAGGAGATCGGCCCCGGGGACGCCGTGTTC
>DASTAF010000105.1:0-2397 GCA_035713005.1 Acetobacteraceae bacterium | reverse complement strand
GAGCCGCAGCGTTGCCATCCGCCGCCTCGGCGGCGCGGCGCAGGAGGTGCTGCCGCTGGACGAGGCCATCACCCGGCTGCAGGTCGAGGCCACCCCGCCCGACCTGCGGCGGGGGTAGGATTTAGGCGGCGCTGGGCGTGGACTGGCGCTCGATCTGCGCCGAGAGCCGGCCATAGACCCTGCGGGCATTGCCCTCGTAGATCTTGCGACGCTCCGCCTCGGTTAGCCAGGGAATCGCATCGACGTAACGCTTCGTGTCATCGAAGCCGTGGCCAGTCTCCGGATCGATGCCTTTCACCGCGCCCAGGGTTTCCGAGGCGAACAGGATGTTCTCCACCGGAATCACTTTCGCCAGCAGCTCCGTCCCCGGCTGGTGATAGACGCAGGTATCGAAGAACAGGTTGCCTAGCAGGTATTCGGCAAGCGGCGGCCGCCCCATGTCCTGCGCCAGGCCACGGTAACGCCCCCAGTGATAGGGCACCGCGCCGCCGCCATGGGGAATGATGAATTTCAGCGTCGGGAAGTCGCGGAACAGGTTTGAGGTCAGGAACTGCATGAAGGCGGTGGTGTCGCCGTTCAGGTAATGCGCCCCGGTCGCGTGGAAATTCGGATTGCAGGAGGAGCTGACATGTACCATGGCAGGAACATCCAGCTCCACCATCTTCTCGTAGAGCGGATACCACCAGCGGTCGGTCAGCGGCGGGTCGGTCCAGTAGCCGCCCGAGGGATCGGGATTGAGATTGCAGCCGACGAAGCCGTATTCGCACACGCAGCGCTCAAGCTCCGGAATGCAGTTGGCGGGCGGCACGCCCGGCGCCTGGGGCAGTTGGCACACGCCGATGAAGTTGCGTGGAAACAGGGTGCAGACCCGGTGGATCAGCGTGTTGCAGAGATGGGACCAGGCGGCATTGCCCGCCGCGTCGGCCTCGTGATGCGCCATGCCGGCGGCACGGGGGGAGAATATGGTCAGGTCGATCCCCCGCGCGCCCTGGACGCGCAACTGCCCGTTCAGAATGGTTTCGCGGATTGCATCGTCACCGATCTTGGGCGGCGGGGGCACGGGCGAGCCCTCGCGCAGCGCCGCGATCTGCGCCCGCCGCCACGCCTCATGCTCCGGCGGGGAGGTGGTGTAATGGCCGTGACAATCGATGATCATTCTGTGGCGATCCTCCAGTCGTTTCAAACCTGGCGCGGCGCCGTATCCGCCGTCCGCCCCACCGGACGCGGCTCCACCCGGAGCACGAAGGCGATGATCGCGGCGGCGAGCAGGAAGGCGGCGATGGCGAGCAGGGCGGCGGTGAAGCTGCCGGTCGAGCCCTTGACCCAGCCGATCATCCATGGCCCGATCAGCCCGCCGAACTGCGCGATGCTGTTGATGAGGGCGATGGCGGCGGCCCCGGCGGTGCCCGTCATCATCGCGGCGCCCAGGCTCCAGAACAGCGGGTTGCCGGCGAACATGCCGAGCCCGGCAACGCAGAGCAGGAGATAGGCGGCCACGACATTGTGGCACACGGCGCTGGCGGCGAGAGCTATGCAGGCGATGAGATAGACCACGCCGAGGTGCTTCCTGCGCTCGCCGGTGCGGTCGGAGCTGTAGCTGACGGCGATCTGCCCGGCCACGCCCAGCAGTGGGGGCACCGCCGAAAGGAATCCAACCTCGATGAGCCCCATATGCCCCATGCCGTTGATGATCTGCGGCAGCCAGATCAGCAGCCCGTAGACGCCGACCAGCGCGCAGCCGAACAGGATGGCGAGCGCCCAGACCCGCCCGTCCACCGCCACATCGACGAGACGGAACTTCCGTACCCGCTCCGCCGCCGCGCGCTCGGCATCCAGCCGGCCCTGCAGCCAGTCCCGCTGCTCGGGACTAAGCCAGCGCGCCTCTGCCGGCCTTCCGGTCAGCAGGATCAGAAAGCCAAAGCCGAGCAGCACGGTGGGCGCGCCCTCGATGATGAACATCCACTGCCAGCCATGCAGGCCGAGCACGTGATCGGTGCCGGAAATCAACGCCGCCGCCAGTGGGCTGCCGAAGATCGCCGCCGCCTGCCCGGCAATGATGTAGCCGGCGATGGCGCGGGCTCGATAGGCTTCCGGGAACCAGTAGGTGATATAGACAGCAAAGCCCGGCAGCGCCCCCGCCTCGGCCACGCCGAGCAGGAAGCGCACGGCGTTGAAGCTCGCCGGCCCCTGCACGAAGGCGGTGAGCGTGGCCACCAGCCCCCAGAAGATCAGGATGACCGGAATCCACAGCCGCGCGCCGATGCGGTCCAGCATCAGGTTGCTCGGCACCCCGAGCAGCATGTAGCCGAGGAAGAACACGCTGGCGCCGAAGCCGAACACCGAAGGCGTCAGCCCGATATCGTGGTTCATCCTGAGCGCGGCGAAGCCGATATTGAT
>DASTAF010000104.1:0-2379 GCA_035713005.1 Acetobacteraceae bacterium | reverse complement strand
ACCCAGACGGGCTTGCGCGCCACCGGCGCCGGGCGGGGCTGGCCGAGGCGGCGCAGCATCGCATCCAGCGCGGCGATATGCGGGGTGGAGGTGCCGCAGCAGCCGCCGATCAGGTTCACCCCGTCCTCGGCGATGAAGCGCTCCATCCAGCTCGCCATCTCCGCGGCGCCCAGCGGGTAGTGGGTCTTGCCGTCGATCAGCTCCGGCAGCCCGGCATTGGGCTGCACCGAGATCATGCCCGGCCAGTTCTGCGCGAGGAAGCGGAGATGCTCGGCCATCTCCTGCGGCCCGGTGGCGCAGTTCAGCCCGATCAGGGGCACATCGAGCGCATGGATCACAGTCGCCGCCGCGGCGATGTCGGGGCCGACCAGCAGGGTGCCGGTGGTCTCCACCGTCACCTGCACGAAGATGGGCGTGTCGGTGCCGGCCTTCTCGCGGGCGATCTT
This sequence comes from Acetobacteraceae bacterium, assembly GCA_035713005.1. Lineage (GTDB taxonomy): Bacteria > Pseudomonadota > Alphaproteobacteria > Acetobacterales > Acetobacteraceae > Acidiphilium. Next base: position 1,933 of record DASTAF010000104.1, on the reverse strand, counting down.
GGCGCCGTTGACGGCGGCCTTGATCTGCAGCGTGTCCTGGCAGGTCTCGATCAGGATGGCGTCCACCCCGCCCTCGATCAGTCCGGCGGATTGCTCGGCCAGCGCCGCTTCCAGCGTGTCGTAATCCACGTTGCCGAGCGTCGGCAGCTTGGTGCCGGGCCCGATGCTGCCCAGCACGTAGCGGTCGCGGCCATCGGAAAAGCTCTCCGCCGCCTCCCGCGCCAGTTGTCCCGCGACGCGGTTGATCTCGCGTGCCCGGTCCTCCAGCTGGAATTCGGCCAGGGTGATGGGCGAGCCGCCGAAACTGTTGGTCTCCACCATGTCGGCGCCGGCCTCGAAATAGCCGCGATGGATTTCGCGCACGAGATCGGGGCGCGAGAGGTTCAGCACTTCGGTGCAGTTTTCCTTGTCCCAGTAGTCGCGCTCAACATCCAGGGTGAGCGCCTGGACGCGCGATCCCATGCCGCCATCGGCCAGCAGCACGCGGTGTTTCAGAGCTTCGAGAAGATGCGGTCTTGCCATGAGGGGATGGAATATAGCAGCGCCGCCCTAAATCCAAACCATGGCGAACTGGCGGCTTGATATGCGCATCCCGGTGGTCTTCGGCGGCACGCCCGAGGCGGGGGACGCGGTGCTGATCGAGGGCGATGCCCCCGCCCCGGCGGGGTTTCATGCCATCCGCCTCCGCCTTCCCGCCGGCCAGGCCCACCCCATCGGCTGTGCCTGCTGCGCCCCGCGCGGCCCGGCCGCGGAGGCGCTGTCCCGCGCTTTTCTCGATCGGGCGACCGGGAAGGCGCCGTTCTTCACGCGCGTCCTGGTGCTGGCCGGCGCGGATGGCGCCGGGGCGGTGGCGGCGGCGGTGGCGCAGGATGCGGTGGTGAGCGCGCGATACCGTCAGGCAGCGTGAGTCTTCGTTAGTTATATTGACATAGGCCTCCGGTTCAACTAACACTCTCCCTGCAACGAGGGAGAGCCGCCGATGCCTGAGCGACTGAACTGGACCAGGGCCGCCGACCAGACGATCCTGAGCATGCGCGCCGCCGGCGCCACCTGGGCCGCGATCGGCACGGCCCTGGGCCTGTCCCGCAACACCATCATCGAGCGCGGCCGGCGCATCAACGCCCTCGGCGGCCCGGCGACCCTTCCGAAGCAGGCGCGCGAGCCGGAGGAGGACCGGAACCGCCCGCCCTTGCCCGCGGGTGACCCGGTTTCGTGGGGCCTGCTCACCGAAGGCACCATTCTCGACGGAATCGAATACGTGCCGCCGCACGAGCCGCGCAAACCCGCCAATCCCGAAGGAGACGAGGCATGAACGCCATCCGCAGCCGCCCCGCCGGCGAGAGTCTGGCTTCCGGCATTCGCGTGGAAACGGCTGTCGCGCGCTGGCCGGAGCTTGCCTCCGATCCGGACCCGGAAACCCTGTTAGTGGCGCGTCTGGAGGAGGCCGGGGCGACGCTGCTTGCGCTGCCCTCGCGCGGCCCGTCCACCGGCCTGGCGCAGCTTCGCTACGAGGTGGTGCACACCGCCCTGGAAGCCTATGGCTGGGAGGCTTCCAGGATACGCCCGACGGCGCCCTCCGCCCGGGCGATCGACCGGATGGACGAGGCGATGCGCTGGCTGGCGCTGATCCCCGAGGAGCGCTTCGTGCTGCGCCGGATCGTCGGCGCCCGCGCCCTCGTCCATCCCATCACCCAGCGGCACCTGTTCCCCTGGCGCCGGCTGGGCACCATGCTCGGCACCGACCATAAAGCGGTGCAGCGCTGGCATCGCGACGGCATCCGCCTGATTCTGAGCGGGCTGACCGGGGCGGACTGATCGGCTAGGCTTGCTGGTTGAGCATCGCCGCCTCCGTGGCGGCGACGGCGCTCATGTTCACCAGTCCGCGGGCGGTGACGCTGGGCACGGCGATGTGCAGCGGCTTCGCCAGCCCCAG
>DASTAF010000103.1:0-2024 GCA_035713005.1 Acetobacteraceae bacterium | reverse complement strand
AAATACCGCTGAAACAAAATATTGCTGAAATCCGGGAGAAACCATGAAACTGGCCAATCCGGCCCCGCTGGGGCTGTTCGGCTTCGCCCTCACGACCTGGCTGCTGTCGATGATCAACGCGGGCTGGCTGCCCGCCACCGGCATGGGCATGGTGCTGGGGATGGCCTTCGCCTTCGGCGGCACCGCCCAGTTCGCCGCCGGGCTGCTGGAGGCGCCGCGCGGCAACACCTTCGGCTTCGTCGCCTTCTGCGCCTACGGCGCCTTCTGGTGGAGCTTCGCCCTGTTCGTCGTGTTCTTCGGCAAGGGCGTTCCTGCCGCCATGGTCGGCTGGTATCTCTTTATCTGGGGCGTGTTCACCTTCGCGATGTGGATCGGCACCTTCGTGCTCAGCCGGGCCACCTTCCTGGTGTTCCTGGCGCTCTGGATCACCTTCATGCTGCTGGCCTTCGGCGCCTGGTCCGGCGTGGCGGTGCTGACCCGTCTCGGCGGCTATGGGGGCCTGCTCACGGCGATCTTCGCCGCCTATGTCGGCGCGGCCGACGTGATCAACGAGGTCACCTCCCGGACGGTGCTGCCGGTCGGGCTCAGGGTCGCGCGGGCCGACACGCAGGGCATCATCCGTTGATCCCTCCCGCCCATCCGCGCCTCGCCGGCTGCCGGGCGCTGGTCACCGGCGCCTCCCGCGGGATCGGCCGGGCGGTGGCGGAACGCTTCGCCGCCGAGGGCGCCATCGTCGCCGTCAATCATCTGAACGACGAGGCGGCGGCGGCGGAAACCCTCGCGCGGCTGGGCGAAATCAGCGCCGGAGCGGGTTTCGGCGGCGCGGCGCATCTGGCGGCGCCGGGCGATGTGGCCGACCCGGAGGCGCTGGCGGGGCTCTTCGCATCCGCCATCGGCACCCTGGGCGGGCTCGACATCATGGTGAACAACGCCGGCATCCAGGCCCTCACCCCCGGCGATGCCTTCGATGCCGCCCTGTTCGCGCGGATCATCGGGGTCAATCTCGCCGCGGTGGCGCATGGCTCCTCCCTGGCGATCCGGCATTTCCTGTCGCGCCCATCCTCGGCCACGCGCGGGGTGATCATCAACACGTCGAGCGTCCACGAGGTCATCCCCAAGCCCGGATACCTGGCCTATTCCGCCTCCAAGGGAGGAATCGGCAACATCACCCGCACGCTGGCGCTCGAATTCGCCGGACGCGGCATCAGGGTGAACGCGGTCGCGCCCGGCGCCACCCTCACCGACATGAACGCCGACTGGGCCAATGATGCCGCCCGCCGGCGGGATGTCGAGCGCCACATCCCCATGGGCCGCGCGGCGGAGCCCGAGGAGATGGCGGCCATATTCGCCTTTCTCGCCTCGGACGATGCCAGCTACGTCACCGGCCAGACCATCCAGGCCTGCGGCGGCCTCAGCCTTTATGCGGATTTCGCCTCCAACTGGTCGTCCTGATCCGCCTGGCCCGTTGCCGGCGCCTCGATGAGCTCGCCCACCGCGCGGATCAGCGGCCGGTCGGGATATTTCGAGAAATCCCAGATCAGGCGCGGGTCGAACACCCGCGCGGCCAGCATGGAGACGACCACCACCGCCAGAAAGCTGGGTGAGCCCAGCCCCACCTCGACCCTGGCGAGCGAGCCGAACTGCACCATCGGCGCGTAGATCATCACCGCGAAGGGATCGAGATTGGACCAGCGCCCCATCTCATCGACGATGCGATAGGTCTTGGTCTTCCAGCGCAGCGCCCGGTCCGAGCGGGTGCCGATCGAGACGAACAGCCAGGTCATCACCATCAGCTTGGCTATCGGGATGCCGAGGCTGGTGCAGGAGAGCAGCACCGCCAGCGGCAGGTGGCCGTTGTCGAACAGGAGCTGGATGCCGCGGAAGATCGTCAGCCGCTGCTGCACCATGCCCAGCCGGTAGAGAATGGTCATCGGAAAGTAGTTGGAAACCGGCAGCAGAACATAGCCCGCCATCACCAGCGCCAGGGCGCGCATCAGCGCATGGGGCTTGCGCCGGTGAACCCG
>DASTAF010000102.1:0-2642 GCA_035713005.1 Acetobacteraceae bacterium | reverse complement strand
GCGGTGACGGACATGCGCAAGGGCGGGCGGGACGCCGCCTATTTCCTCGGCCTCTGCCTGCCGCTCTGGATCGCCTGGGTGGCCTCCAGCATCATCGGCTTCCTCGCCGCGACCAGCCTGAACCTGCCCCCGAACCACCCGTTGTTCTTCGCCGCCCTCGCGGTTTTCATCTCGCTGCTGGTGCCGCTCTGGCGCGGCCGGAGGGATGCCGCCCCCTGGACGGTGGCCGGCATCGTCGCGCTGATCACCGCGCATTTCCTCCCCCATTCCTCCTGGTACATCATCGCCGGCGCGCTGGCCGGCAGCCTCGCGGGGGCGGCGCTGGATTCCCGGCGATGACGGAATCGGCCTCCGACCTGCTCGCCATACTGGGCATGTTCATCGCCACCCTGGCCTGCCGCGCCGGCGGCTACTGGCTGTTCTCCCGCATCACCCCCGGTCCGTTCATCCGCCGCACCCTCGCTCATGTTCCGGGCACCATCTTCACCGCCTTCGTCGTCCCCGCCCTGGTGCGCGGCGGCCCGCAGGACTGGGTTGGGGCAGCGGCGACCATCGGCTCGATGCTGCTACTGCGCAATCTCGGCCTCGCCATCGCCATTGGCGTCGCCGCCGCCTGGGGCTGGCACGCCCTGGTCTGAGGCCAGAAGATCGGGATCAGCCTCCGGACTCCGCCAGGATGCCCTGACTCCGTGCGCCCCGCCCCGGCCCGGTCTCCGGCATCAGGAACAGGAAGATTAGCAGCGCCGCCAGGGCAATGGCCGCCAGGGCGAGGAAGGCCGCCCGATAGCCGAAGCCGGTGATGACATAGCCCGCCAACGTGGTGCTGAAGGCGGCGCCGATGCCCTGAATTGTGGTCGCAGCCCCCAGAGTCACGTTGTAGCGCCCGGTGCCCCGCGTCAGATCGGCGATGACGAGCGGGAACAGCGCGCCGAATATGCCAGCGCCCACCCCGTCGAGCGCCTGGATCATGATCACGTGATAGGGCAGGCTGGCGAAGCCGAATAGCAGGCCGCGCAATGGCAGGGCGGCGAAGCCGGCCAGGAACAGCGCCTTGCGCCCCCAGCGGTCGGCGCGGTGGCCGACCAGGACCGACATCGGCACCATCACCGCCTGCGCCACCACGATCAGCGCCGCCATGAACAACGCTCCCTCGCCCTTGTGATGGATGGCGAGCTTCTGGCCCATGACCGGCAGCATCGCCGCGTTGGCGAGCTGCCAGAGGGTGACGGCGACGATGAAGATCAGCAGCGGGCGGCAAGTGAACAGGGTGCGGAAGCCGGAGGGACTGTTCCCTCCCGCCTCCTCCTTTCCCGCCGTGAAGCCGCGCGCCAGCCGATGGTCGATCCGGCGGGGGTTGATGAAGGTGGCGGCGGCGATGGCGAGGATGCCCAGCGCGCTCACCACCCAGAAGACGGCGGCGGTGGCGATCAGATAGCCCAGCCCGCCGGCGAGGCTGGCGGCGACCACATTGCCCGCATGGTTGAAGCCCTGCATGCGCCCCATGCGATGGGTGAACCGCTCCGGCCCCACCAGCCCGAGGGCGATGGCGGCGGTCGCGGGCGGGAAAATCGCCGCCGCCGCCCCGATCAGAATTTGCGCGCCGGCGACGGCACCGAAGCCGGACACCAGGGTCACGAACAGCGCGCCCGCCGAGATCGCCCCGGCGGCCAGCATGATGGCGAGGCGCTTCGCCCGCGTCGCGTCGATCAGCGCCCCCGCCGGAGTCTGCGCCACCAGCGTCGCCACCCCGGCCAGGGTCATGACGATGCCGATGCTGGCCGCGTTCCAGTGCCGCGCGGTGACGAGGAAGATGCCGAGGAACGGCCCGAGGCCCGATTGCACGTCGGCCAGGAAGAAGTTGAGCCAGTCGAGGGCGCGGAGCGAAGGCCCCCCGCGGCCATTGCGCGTCCCGGCGCCGCCTCCCGCGTCGGCCTCTCCCGGCATCTCCGCCTCCTGAAAAACGGTCTGAGAAGGATTTTTGCGTTCATCCGCAAAAGAGAAGGGTTCTTTCTTGGAAGAAAGAACCAAAGAACTTCATGAATTTTCTGCTCCCCGGCAGACGCCACCGGCTGAAGCCGATTGCCCATCCTCCGCCGCCCGGGGCTGGCACCTCTTGCTCTAGACATGTTGCATTTTCATGAAGGAGCGGCGATGGCGTGACGCCACCACAACGGCGGAGCCCCATGGAACACGTCAACGACCAGCTTTTTCTCGCAATCAATGCCGGGGCGCATCCGCCGGAATTCGCGCTGCTGATCGCCCTCTTCCTGGCCAACTGGCTGGTGCCGCTGACCATCCTGCTCTTCGGGCTGCTCTGGATACGCAAGGCCGCGCCGGACCGCGCCGCCCTGATCACCGCGACGGTCACGATGCTGATCGGCCTCGGCGTCAACCAGCTCATCGGCCTCGTCTATTTCCATCCCCGCCCGTTCATGATCGGGCTCGGGCATCAATATCTGCCGCATCCGCCGGATAATTCCTTCCCCAGCGACCACGCCACCTTCATGTGGAGCCTCGCCTTCGCGCTGCTGGCGCTCGGCGCGCTCCGCGCCTGGGCGATCCTGCTGGTGGCGGGGGGCATCGCCATCGCCTGGGCGCGGGTCTATGTCGGCGTCCATTTCCCGTTCGACATGGCGGGATCG
>DASTAF010000101.1:0-4857 GCA_035713005.1 Acetobacteraceae bacterium | reverse complement strand
CCGGCCTTGGTGCGGGTGAAGGCGATTACCGCCTTGGACTTGCCATCGCCGCTGAGGGATTCCTTCAGCAGATCGGAACTCGCCACATCATAGACCTTGGTGACGGTGACTTCCGAAATGCTCGGATTGCTGGCCTCGCGGTCGGCGTCGCTGCCGATGGGCGAGCTGATGCCGCGCCCGACACCCCATTGCAGGCTGTTCAGCTCGATATAGTCCTTGAATCCCTGGGTGGTCACGTCGCCCTTGATCGAGCCGTATTTCATGTAGATGGCCATGATGTCTCTCCTGCTGGTTGCTGATCGGTTAAGCCAGTTCGTACCGGAACGATCCCTCCGGATCGATTGCCACGGCAACGCGGTTGATGCTCCCGCCCTCGGCGAGCCGCGCCAGCACCTCCGCCGAAAGCTCCGGCAGAAGCGTGCGGGAAAGGATGTTCTCGATGTTCCGCGCCCCGGATGAAGCCTCCTTGCAGCGCGCGGCGATGGTTTCGATCAGCTCGGGATCGTAGGAAAACTCCGCCTTGTAGGAATCGCGCACCCGCCGGGCGATCCGCCCGAGCTGCAGCGAGACGATGCGGCGGATCACCTCGTCCGAAAGCGGGAAATAGGGCACCAGCGTCACCCGGCCGAGGAAGGCAGGCTTGAAATATTTCATCAGCTCGGGCCGCAGCGCCTCGGCAAGGCCGGCGGCGTCCGGCGCGGTCTCGGGGTCGGCGAAAAGCTTCTCGATCAGCTCGGTCCCGGCATTCGAGGTCATGATGATGACGGTGTTGCGGAAATCGATGTCCCGCCCCTCGCCATCCTTCATGCTGCCCTTGTCGAACACCTGAAAGAACACGTCCTGCACGCCCGGATGAGCCTTCTCCATCTCGTCGAGCAGGATGACGGAATAGGGGCGGCGGCGCACCGCCTCGGTCAGCACCCCGCCCTCGCCGTAGCCGACATAGCCGGGCGGACTGCCCATCAGGAGCGAAACCTTATGCTCCTCCTTGAACTCGGTCATGTTGATGGTGGTGAGATTCTGCTCGCCGCCATAGAGAAGGTCGGCGAGGGTGAGGGCGGTTTCCGTCTTGCCGGTGCCGGAAGTGCCGACCATGAGGAACACGCCGATCGGCTTGCGCGGATCGGTGAGGCGGGCGCGGGAGGTGCGGATGGCCTGCGCCACCGCCTCCAGCGCATGGGGCTGGCCGACGATGCGCCGCTCCATCGCTTCGCGCAGGCCGAGCACGGTGCGGATCTCGTCGGACTGCATCCGCCCCGCCGGAATTCCAGTCCAGCCTTCGACGATCTCCGCCACCGCCTGCCCGTCCACCACCGGGAAGATCAGCGGCATCTCGCCCTGGGACGATTTCAGCTTCGCGTTCAGCGCCGAAAGCCGGGCGCGCAGCGCGTCCTTGTCCCCGGCATCATCCTGATCCTCCAGCCTTGCGCGAATTTCGGCGCTTTCGGCGGCGAGGGCCTTCTCCTTCTCGAATCGAGCCTCCAGCGCCGCCAGTTCATCGGCGAGATGCGCCCGCTCCCCTGTCAACTCGGCACGGCGGGATTCGTGCGCGCCGCCGCTCGCCATCTCGCGGTCCAGAATGGCGATCTCGGTGTCGATCAGCCCGATCCGCCGCCGCCTGTCCTCCACCGGGGCAGGGACCGATGCCTGACTCATGGCCACCCGGGCGCAGGCGGTGTCGATCAGCGAGATCGCCTTGTCCGGCAACTGGCGCGAGGGAATGTAGCGCGCCGAAAGCCGCACCGCCTCGCTTACCGCCTCATCGAGGATGCGGACCTTGTGGTGCCTCTCCAGCGTGGAGACGAGGCCGCGAATCATCGCCGCCGCCATCGCCTCGGCCGGTTCCTCCACCTTCACCACCTGAAAGCGTCGGGTCAGCGCCGCATCGCGCTCGAAATATTTCTTGTATTCGGCCCAGGTGGTGGCTGCGATGGTGCGTAATTCGCCGCGCGCGAGGGCAGGCTTGAGCAGGTTGGCGGCGTCGTTCTGCCCGGCCTGTCCGCCGGCGCCGATCAGCGTGTGCGCCTCGTCGATGAACAGGATGACCGGCTTCGGGCTCGCCTTCACCTCCTCGATCACCGATTTCAGCCGGTTCTCGAACTCGCCCTTCATTCCGGCGCCCGCCTGCAGCAGCGCCATGTCCAGCGTGCGGATGCTTACCTGCCGCAACGCCTCCGGCACGTCCCCCTCGGCGATCTTCAGCGCCAGCCCTTCCACCACGGCCGTCTTGCCCACCCCGGCCTCGCCGGTCAGGATCGGATTGTTCTGGCGCCGCCTCGTCAGGATGTCGATCGCCTGGCGGATCTCGGAATCCCGTCCCAGGATCGGGTCGATCTTTCCTGCCTGCGCCCGTGCCGTCAGATCCTCGGTGAACTGGTCGAGCGCTGCCGAGCCGCCGGGGCGGGCCGCGCCGTCCTCGCGCAGGGCCGGGCTGTCCGCCGAGGCGGTGGCGCCGCCCGCTTCCGCGGAATTCGCGGTGATGGCGGCAAAATCCCGCTTCAGCGCCTCCGGCTGAAGCTTCAGCAACTGGCCCGAGGCATCGCGCGCCCGGCGGGCCAGCCCTTCATCCGCCAGCAGCGCCCAGAGCAGATGGCCGGAGCGGATGCGGGTGAGGCCGTGCTCGACCGAGGCCAATAGCCAAGCCTGCTTCACCAGATCGACCAGATCGGGCGAAAGCGCTGGTGCCCGCGCATTGCCGGTCTTCATCCGGTCGAGCGCGCGGTTCAGGTCGGCGAGCAGCCTGCCGTGATCCGCCTCGTAATGGCGGAGGATGAGCGGAATGTCGGTATCCGTCCCATCGGCCAGCTTCAGCAGCCAGTGCTCCAGCTCGACATTGTAATGTGTGCGGGAGAGGGTGAGTCCGGCGGCGGCTTCGAGGCTGCGGCGGCAGTGATCGTCCAATCGAGCGATCAACGACTTCAGATCAATCGCCGCCATGTTTCCCCCGACCGCCTTTTGCGAGCCTGATCGCGGAGACCGCCAAGCAACGATTGTCCACGCGCTAACGGTCGTCTATAGACAATTCGCGTATTTGTCCAGAAGGAATCGGAACCGTATCGGTTCCGTCGCGCATGCGCAACGAGGGAACCGGATGACCATGCCGCTCGATCTGCCAGCCTTGTTAGAGCCGGTCGAGGGGGATCTGGCCGCCGGCCCCGATCTGCGGGGGGATTATTCGGCGCAGTCCCTCTACTACCGTCTGCGCGATGCGCGTTCCGATGCCCGGGCCGCCGAACGCGCGGCGGATGCCGATCCATCGCTGGAAGCCGAGGCCGGGCAGCACTGGAAGAATGTCGCGCAGATCGCCCGCGCCGCTTTGGAAAAAAGCCGCGATCTGGAGATCGCCGCCTGGCTGACCGAGGCGCTGGTGCGCGAGGACGGGCTTTCCGGCCTCGCCGAAGGCGCCCGCCTGATCGAGGCGCTGGCTCGCCGCTTCTGGGACGGGCTGTACCCGATGCCCGACGAGGACGGGATGGAAACCCGCGTTGCGGCCGTGGCCGGATTGAACGGGGTGGGCGGGGATGGCACGCTCATGCAGCCCTTGCGCAAGCTGCCGCTCTTCATCCGGTCCAGCGGCTTACCGGTGCCGGTGTTCCTCTATGAGCAGGCGGAGGAGACCGAGGGGCTGGGCGATGCCAAGCGTAAGGCCGCCCGGCTTGCCAGTGGGGTGCCGGATTTCGCTGGGCTGGAGACCGAGGCCCGCGCCGCCAGGGCCGGATTCACCACTCTCCTCCGCGATGCCGCCCAGGCTTCCGCCGCCTGGAAGGCCATGGGCGCGGCCCTGGACGAAGTGGCCGGGGCCGACGCGCCGCCCACCAGCCGGGTAGCGGAACTGCTCGATCAGATCGCCGCCATCGCCCGGCGATACGCGCCCGCGGACATGGACGAACCCGTCTCCGCCGCCGAGCCTAATCGGGCTGGCATCGAACCCTCCACGAGCACGGCTGCACCGCCTGTCGCGCGGGCCGCCCAGACCCGCGAGGACATGCTCCGCCAGCTCGGCGAGATCGCGGCCTTCTTCCGCCGCACCGAGCCGCAATCGCCGATCGCCCTGACGCTGGAGGAGGCGGTTCGCCGCGCGCGTCTGAGCTGGCCCGATCTGCTCGCCGAGATCCTGCCGGACGAAGGCACCCGCCAGGCCATGCTCATCGCCCTCGGCATCAGGCCGGCGCCGCCCTCCTGAGCCTCAGCCGCCGGGCGCCGCGATCTCGGTGACCAGGCGGAAGGCGGCGGTGACATTATCGAGCTGATATTGCGGCAGGAGATGGATGGTGCAGCCGAAGGAGCCCGGCTTGCCGGGAAGCTCGTGAACGGCGACGCTCGCATCCAGCAGCGGATAGCGGGCCCTGGTTTCCGGCCCGGCATCGCGGTTCCCGTTGGTGTAACTGCGTAGCCATTCGGCCAGATGCGCCTCGATCTCCTCGGCGGTGCGGAAGGCGCCGGTCATGTCCCGCCCCATCACCTTCACGAAATGCGCGAAGCGGGAGACGCAGACGATGGTGTTGAACTGCGCGGAAAGCCGGGCGCTGGCCGCCGCCGCCTCGGCCCCGGTGCCCGCGTAACGGCGCGGCACCTGCAGGCTGGGCGCGGCGTCAAGCAAAGTCTCGCCTCCGAAGCCGAGCGAGAGAAGCGACATCAGCCCGGCATCGACCAGCGCACGCTCCTGCGCGTCGGTCAAAGCAAGCTCTGTATCAAAGCGGGGCAGCCCGCCTTCAGGATCGGTGGAGAAGCGGGTGACGGTTCCCGTCTCGATCAGGCCGCTCCCAGGCCAGTCCTGGGTATAGCCGCGCATGTCCGCCGGCCAGCCATGCTCGGCCATGGCGCGGCCTATGGCGAAGGCCACGGCATAGACCGCCG
>DASTAF010000100.1:0-4629 GCA_035713005.1 Acetobacteraceae bacterium | reverse complement strand
CGAACATGAGGCGCGTCAACGATTCATCAGGACGGGCAGGGTGGCGTGCTCCAGGATATGGCGGGTCACCCCGCCCAGGATCAGCTGGCGCAGGCGGGAATGCGAATAGGCGCCCATGGCCAGGAGATCGGCCCCATATTCACTCACCGCCGCGAGCAGCCCGGCGCCGACATTCTTATCGAGGGAGCGGAACTCGGTGAGTTCCGCCCGGACATCGTGGATTTCCAGGAACTGGAGCAGGCGCTGCGCCCCCGGCCCCTGGCGCTGATACTCGTTCGACCAGAATACCCGGACCGCTGACGCCTCGGCGAGCCAGGGCAGGACGGAGGCGACGGCGGAGGCGCTTTCCGCCGTGCCGTTCCAGCCGATGGCGATGCGGGTGCCGATGGTCGATGGCTCGCTGATGGGAGCGATCAGGGCCGGATGCCCCGAATCGAACAGCACCGCGTGCAGCGCGTCGGCGGAGGCGACCTCCTCGGCGGATTTCGGGTGGGGAACCACGGTGAGATCGGCAAGGCGCGCCTCGGCCGCGACCATCTCATCCTCCCGCCCCACCACCGAGGTGAAGGCGGCGGTCGCCCGTCTCTCGCCGGGCACCGGCCTGCCGGTGGCGACGCCGCTCTTCACCATCGCCGCCTCGAACAGGGCGGCGAGAGCACGGGCCTCGCTGTTGCCCTCCTTCTCGGTTGCCGCCATCATCTCCTCGATCATGGCGCCGGAGAGGCCCTCCCCGGCCAGGGGCGCCACGTCCCGCGTATCGGTGCGCACGTGCAGCGCGTGGAGGTGAGCCCCCCAGCGCTCGGCCAGCATCAGCCCGGTGCGCAGCGCGGCGGGGGCCGATGCGGCACCGGCGAGCGGCAGCAATATCTTGCGTATAGCCATCGATCCCTCCTGCCAGCGCCGATGACCGGCGCCGAATCTGGCTCATCTTATCACGATTCCAGAGCGGAAGGAGGATGCGCCAGCCGCGTGGGCGAGGCGTTATTTTTTCGACTTGGCCATGAATTCGGCCATGGCGCCGAGCACCACCCCGGCGATGATCGCCTTGGAGGGGTCCTTGCGGATCATGACCTTCGCGACTTCCAGCGCCTCGGTCATGACACCGTAGCGGGCCAGCGGCACGAGCTGCTTGGGACGGCTTTTCCAGATCTGGCTCGCCACCACCATCATGACGGCCGCGATGATGATGAAGAGGCCGCCGAAGACCAGCGAGGCATGGACGCCGCCGATGGTCTCGACCAGCGTCTGGAAGGCGGCGGCGAGGAAAAACAGGATGGCGATCAGGGCCACCATCGCCGCGAGCACCTGCACGGCCATGCTGGCGAAGAACCGCTTGATGATCCGCCCATCAAGAAGCGTGAAGAGGAATCTGAACATGGCGGCCTCCGGGGGCGGTTACGACTTGCGGCGCACGAGCTGGGCGGCGACGAAGCCCAGGCCGAAGGCGACGGCGATGGTGGTCATCGGACGGTCGGCGACCTGTTTCGTGACCATTCCCACCATGCCCTGTCCCTGGCTTTTCAGGTAAGTGCCGAACTCGTTCACGTCATCTTCCAGGATGCTGAGCTTCTGCTCGATCGAGCCGCGTAGATCGGCGAGCTTGCCGGGATTGTTCTGGATGTCGCTGATGGTGTCGCCGGCCAGCTTGGCCAGCTTGGCCTTCAACGCGCTCACCTCGTCCTGAAAACGGCTAAATTCTGCGGAAAGGGATGCGATATCGCCTTCAGGGCGAGCGGTCTTCATTTCGGTCATGACTCCGTGCTTGATCGGTTCACATCAGGAATGGGGTGCGGGGCGCCGTGGTTCAACATCTGGCCCGGAAACAAGGGCGCAGCGGATGTTAAAATCCGGTAAGAATAGACGGAAAATCCCTGGCTGGCACGGTCAGGGATGCTTCGGGAAAAGGGGCGCGGCAGGGTGACGCGGCGCGAGGTTGATGCTACCGCGCCGCCATGAAGGCAAGGGCATGAAGGGCTGGCTTAAATCTCCGCGCGTCCAGGCCGCGCTGGCGGGGGCGATGGGCCGCTACCTGCGCTTCGTGGTGCGGACGATCCGCTGGCAGGTCGAGGATCACGGCGCAATCGCGGCGCTGGCGCGGGAGGAGCCGGGGATTTTCGCCTTCTGGCACGAGACGCTGCCATCGATGCCGGTGCTGCTGATGAAGGCGCGGCAGGCGGGCTGCGCCCATGCCGGCTATATACTGGTCAGCCGCCACCGGGACGGCCAGTTCGTCGGCCATGCGATGGGCAGGTTCGGACTTCTGCCCATCGCCGGTTCCACCTCGCGGGGCGGGGCAGCGGGATTGCGGGCGATGATCCGGGCCCTGCGCTCCGGTGCCTCGATCGCGCTGACGCCGGATGGGCCGCGCGGGCCGAGGCGGGTGGTGGCGGCGGCGGGGGTGGGGCAGCTCGCGGCGCTGTCGGGCGCGCCCTTGTTCGCCTGCGCGGCCTTCACCCGCCCGGCCATCCGCCTGCCATCCTGGGACCGGATGCGGATTCCGCTGCCCTTCACCCATGGCGCCCTGGTCTGCCGCCCGGCGATCAGCGTGCCTCGCGGCGCGGGCGAGGCGATGATGCCGGCCATCGGTTCCGCGCTGCAGGAAGCGATCGCCGCCGCCGAGGCGCGATGCCGCTGACCCTTCGCTGCTACGGCGCCGCCGCACGCCTCGCCCAGCCTGGCCTGCGGCTATGGCTGGCAAGGCGGGTGGCGCGGGGGCGGGAGGATGCGGCGCGGCTTGCCGAGCGCTTCGGCGCCGCGAGCCGGGAGCGCCCGCCGGGACGGCTGATCTGGGTGCATGCCGCGAGCGTGGGCGAGACCGTTTCGGTTCTGCCGCTGATCGCCGAGCTGGCGCGGGAAGGGGCGGTGCTGCTGACCACCGGCACGCTGACCTCGGCGGCGCTGGCGGCGGAACGCCTGCCGGCGGGCGCGATTCATCAGTTCGTGCCGCTGGACGTGCCGGATTGGGTGGAAGCCTTCCTCGATCACTGGCGGCCGGCGGCGGCGGCGTTCGTCGAATCGGAAATCTGGCCGAACATGCTGGCTGCCCTGGCCCGGCGCGGCATTCCCGCCATGCTGGTGAATGGCCGCATCTCGGCGCGCAGCGGGGCGCGCTGGCGGCTGATGCCTGATGCGGCGCGCGAACTGCTGGGCCGGTTCCGCTGGATCGCGGCGCAATCGCCGCAGGATGCGGCGCGGTTCCGGTCGCTCGGCGCGGCGAGGGTGGAAAATCCCGGCAACCTGAAATTCGCCGCGCCCGCCTTGCCGGATGCCGAAGGCCGCGCGGCGCTGGCGGCCCTGCTTCCCGGCCCTCGGGTGCTGGCCGCGGCCACCCATCCGGGCGAGGAGGAGCATGTGATCGCGGCGCACCGGCGCCTGCTCCGCGAGTTTCCCGGGCTCGCCACCATCATCGTGCCCCGGCATCCGGCGCGCGGCGCGGCGGTTGCCGCCCTGGCCTCGGGGCTTTCCGCCGCCATGCGGTCCGGTGGGCAGGAGCCGGAACCGGGCGGCATCTATATCGCCGACACGCTGGGCGAGCTGGGCCTGTTCTACCGGCTCTGCCCCATCGCCTTCATCGGCGGGTCGCTGGTGCCCATCGGCGGCCACAACATGCTGGAGGCGGCGCGGCTGGGCTGCGCGGTGCTGACCGGGCCGCATACGGAAAACTTCGCCGAGGCGGTGGCCGTGCTGCGCGGGGCGGATGCGCTGGAAATCGTGCCGGAGGGCGGCGCGCTCGGCCCGGTGCTGCGCCGCCTGCTCGCCGATCCGGCCCGCGCCGCCGCGATGGGCGAGGCGGGGCGCGCGGCGGCGGACCGGTACAATGACCTGCCGGGACGGCTCGCCCGGCGAATTCTGGAAAGCGCCGCGTGACCGGCGCGCCCGGCTTCTGGCGGCATGGCGGCATGCTGCCGCGCCTGCTCGCGCCGCTGGGCGCCGTCACCGCGCTGGCGACGGCGCGGCGGGTGGGGCGGCTTGGGCTGGAGCTTGGCATCCCGGTGATCTGTGCCGGGAATGCGGGAATCGGCGGCGCGGGCAAGACGATCCTCGCCCGCGACATATTGCGGCGGCTGCGGGCGCGCGGCGGTGCCGCCTTCGCCCTGACGCGCGGCTATCGCGGGCGGCTTTCGGGGCCGATCCTGGTCGATCCGCGCCTGCATGGCGCCGGTGACGTGGGGGATGAGGCGCTTCTGCTGGCGGCCACGGCGCCCGCCATCGTGGCGAAGGATCGCGCCGCGGGCGGGCGGCTCGCGCTGGCGCTGGGGGCGGAGATGATCGTGATGGATGATGGGCTGCAGAATCCCGATTTGGCCAGGACCCTGTCCTTCCTGGTGATCGATGGCGGCGCCGGCTTCGGCAATGGGCGGTGCATTCCTGCCGGGCCCCTGCGCGAGCCGGTGCGGGCGGCGGCGGCGCGCTGCCGGGCGGCGGTGCTGATCGGGGATGACCGGCATGGCGCGCTCGGGCTGCTGCCGCCCGGCCTGCCGGTGCTGAGGGCGCGGCTCAGGCCGCGCTCTCCGATTCCTCTCGCGGGCCGGAGGGTGATCGGCTTCGCCGGGATCGGCCGGCCGGAGAAATTCTTCGACTCCCTGCGCGAGGCCGGCGCGGAGCTGGTGCGCGGCATCGGCTTTCCCG
>DASTAF010000099.1:0-6844 GCA_035713005.1 Acetobacteraceae bacterium | reverse complement strand
CCAGGCCAGGACGAGGCCGGCGATGACGATGATCTGGGTGACGATCGCCGTCCGTTTCGCGCCGAACCGGTCCACGCAGAGCCCGTTGACGATGCGCAGGATGGCGCCGGCGAGGACGGGGGTGGCCACCATCAGGCCCTTCTGCGCCGCGTCGAGATGCAGCGCGGTGCCGATCTGCACGCCGAGCGGCCCGAGCAGCACCCAGACCATGAAGCTGGCGTCGAAATACAGGAAGGCGGCGAGAAGGGTCGGCCAGTGGCCGGATTTCAGGAAGCCCTGGAAATTGAAGCCCTCGGAGTTCAGGCGCGGCATGCGAAGCCCCTGGCGGCGATGGCGCCGCTTGCGGACCATCCCTTGGCCCGCGAGAATTCATCGGGGAACTTCCCCGCGAAGCAGCCGCAACCATCCTTGGCTGCGCTGCTGGCGGCTCGGTGGCCGGCCGATCAGGTCAAAGCAAGCACCGTGCCAGCTTCTGGAGAGGGAGATGGCGCGGTTTCAGCCGGAGGATGGATCAATCTGAGGCTTTTGCATGCTTCAATGCCTCATTGGCGGGCAATTCCGCTCCCGGCAGCGCAGCGGCTCAGCCATCGCGCCGGCCCGCCTTGTCCTGACCGGCTTCGCACAGCAGGGCCTCGGCGATCTCGGCGAGCTTTCGCTGCTGATCCATCGCCCGCCGCTGCAGAAGGCGATGGGCGGCGGGTTCGCTCAGGCCGTCCCTGGTTCTGAGCAGGCGCTTCGCCGCCTCGATGGTGTTGCGCGCGGCGATGCGGCCTTCCGCCTCGGCGATGCGCGCATTCAGCCCCTGGGTGTGGCGGAAGAAGGCCATGGCGGCGCGCAGGATCGGCTTGATCTCCGGCAGCGCCGCGCCGTGGACATGATAGGAGCTGACCCCTGCGGCGATCGCCGCTTCCATGAAGGCGGGGTCGTCATCATCGACGAACATCACCACCGGAAGCCCTTCCTGCCCGTGCAGGAGCCGCACCGAATCCAGCCCGTCGCGGTCCGGCCGCTCCATGTCCACGATCACCAGATCGGGCGCCGCGCGCTGAACCGCATCCAGCAGGTTCTCGTCCGCGCGCACCAGGGTGACGCCGAGGGTTTCATCCTGCGCCCGCACTCGAGCGGCGAGCGAAGCCGCCCGGGCGCCGTCGAGATCCACGACCAGGATTTTCATGCCTGCCTCGAAGCCATGGCCGGCGACCAGCAAGTTTCCTGCCAACAGGCGTCAGGCGGGGAAAGTCACGCGCAAGGTGAAATCAAGGCAGGTTCCTGCCTAATTATGAGGCGGCGGCCGGAATGGTGACGCCAATCATGTCGCCCTCGCGCACCAGGGCGGCGAGCCGCGCCTCGTCCCAGCCTTCGGTGCCGGCGGGGCGCAGGGGCAGCACCATCCAGCGGTAATCCGCCGTGCTGTCCACCACCCGCAGCCTGACCTTGGCGGGTAGGGTGGTGCCGAATTCGGCCAGCAGCCCGCGCGGGTCGCGCACGGCGCGGGCGCGATAGGCGACGGATTTGAACCAGAAGGGCGGGTAGCCGAGCACCGCCCTCGGATAGCAGCTGCACAGCGTGCAGACCACGAGGTGATGGAGCGATTCCGTGTCCTCCAGCACGCCCAAAGGCGGGGCGCCGCGCATCGGGATGTCCAGCGCCTCGGCGGCCTTTGCCCCATCCGCCAGCATCAGGGCGCGGTATTGCGGATCGATCCAGGCCCTGGCGACCATCCGCGCCCCCTGGGCGGGCGTGCCGCCATCGGTGATGCGGATGCGTTCGGCGATTTCGCCCGGACCAGCGATGCGCTTTTCGGCGAGCAGCGACCGGATGGCCGCGAGAAGCCGCCCGCTATCCGCTTCGAGAAGGTTCATTCCGCCTCCAGCCAGTTTCCATAGATTTCCACCAGCAATTCATCTCCGGCGGCGCCTTCCCGCCAGAGGGATGGCTGGTCGAAGCGCACGTGATAGAGCGGCAGGCATTGGGCGGGCCTGCCGAAGGCAAGCTCCTCAGGATTCGGAAAATCCCCCAGATGGCGCAGCACCAGGCCGGTTTCGCCGCGCAGGTAGTGAGGGGTGCGGATGTGGCAGGGCCCGCGCGTCTCCGGCCAGTCCGCCTTCACCCGCACCCGCGTTCCGGGCTCAAGAATCATGGCTCTGCCAGCGCCGCCCGCAGCTCCGCCTCCGAAATGACGCCCTTTTCGAGCAGGATGGCGGCGATGGAGCGTATCCATTTCTGGTAATAGGAGAGCCGGTGATAGTCCGGCTCCGGAATCGCCTCGATGCCCCGCCGCAGCTCATCGACCGACATGATCCGCTTCTGGCCGAGCAATTGCCGGATGGCATCCACCTCGCGGTCGAAATCGGTCAGGACATGGGGTTCGGCATCGACCGGCTCGCACATGAACTGCGGCACGCCGCCGAGATCATGCGTCGCGCGGGGGGTGGATTTTTCCATGGGCGGAGCGAAACACAGTTTTCCCCGCCGGACAAGCGGATCAGCGCCAGCGGTCGCGCGCCGCGTCGTCCTCGGCCCGCGCCGCCACCCAGGCCGCATCGCCTTCGGCAAATTCCTCGCGCTTCCAGAAGGGGGCGTCGGTCTTCAGCCAGTCGATCAGGAACTGCGTCGCCTCCAGGGAATCGGCGCGGTGCAGGCTGGAGGCGGCGGCGAGAACGATGCGGGCGCCGGGCGCCAGCCGCCCGATGCGGTGGATGACGGTGCAGTCGATCAGCCGCCAGCGCGCCATCGCCCCGGCGGCGATGGCGGCGATGCTGCGCTCGGTCATGCCGGGGTAATGCTCCAGCGTCATCGCCGCGAGGCGCCGGCCGCCGGCCTTTTCCCGCACCACGCCGAGGAAGCTCGCCACCGCGCCGGCGCCATCCTCCAGCCGCGCCAGCTCCGCCCCCATGTCGATATCCGCCTCGGTGACCAGGATGCGCGGCATGGAGATCAGCCGCCGGTGAAGGGCGGGAAGAAGGCGATCTCGGCGGCGTCGCCGAGGGGGGAATCGGATCTGGCGAATTCCTGGTCGATGGCGCCGCGGATGCCGCGGGTTTCGGCGAAGGCGGCGGCGTGCCTCGGGCTGAGCTGCGCGAGCCAGCCCATCAACTCGCCGAGGGTGGCGATTCCGGCGGGCGGGGAGACAGTCTCCTCGGCGGCGCCAATCTTTTCCCGCAGCCAGGCGAAATACAGGATTTTCATCTCATCGCGCCGGTTCGAGCACCGTGCTCTGCTGGCCGTCCGGGCCGATCAGCGTCGCGGTGCCGTTGCCGTTGGACATGAGCATGCCGCCGCCCCGGCCGTTGACGGGAGCGACCATCTGGTAGCGGCCATTGCCGTTGCTGGTGACGATCCCGCCCGGCCCGTAAGGCGTCATCACCATCTGGCCGGTCTGGAACGGCGGCCCGGAACTGTCCGGCATGGAGGGCGGCGGGGTAAAGCTCGGGCTGGTGATCCTGGAGCCGATAGCGGGCGGGCCGAGGAGCGGGTTGGGGCTCGGGGTCGCGCTGGCCGAGGCGCCGTATTGGCGGTTGTATTCCTCGCCCAGCGGCGTGTTCATGTGCTTCTGGATGTCGTTCAGCGTCGGCACCGGATGCACCGGCCCCGGCCAGACATCGCCGGGCTCGGGCGGGATGGGCTCGACCGGCACGGCGCTGCCCCGGGCGCGCTGCATGTTGAGCGCCTCGGTCTTCGGGGCGTTCGGGTTGCCGGTGGGGGAAAGCGTGCTCTGCATGTAGTTGCCGACCCCGGCACAGCCGGAGAGCAGCAGCGCGGGGAGCAGAAAGGTAAGATGGCGGGGCATGACTCGGATCATTTCGGCGGAAACCGCTCCATGATGAAATGGGCAATGCCGGCCGGATCATCAAGATCGAGGACCGGCAGGGGGCAGTCGGGCAAGGCCGCGTCACTGGCCACCGCGATCACGCCCTCATGATCCGGCCATAGCGGCGCCTTGCCGAGGGCAGGGCGGTGAACCTCCAGTTTCGGCACGTTAGCATTCTTGAAGCCTTCCGCCAAAATCAGGTCCACCGGGGCCATGCGGCCGACCAGTTCCGCCAGGCCCGGCTCATCCGCGCCGCGATGCTCGCGGAACAGCACGAAGCGGTCGCGCGTCGCCAGCATCACCTCGGCGGCGCCGGCCTGCCGGTGGCGGTGGCTGTCCTTGCCCGGCTGGTCGGGATCGACGCTGTGATGGGCGTGCTTGACGGTGGAGACGCGCCATCCGGCGGCGGTGAAGACCGGGAGCATGGCGGTGAGCAGCGTGGTCTTGCCGCTGCCGGACCAGCCCATCAGCGAGACGATGTTCCGGCCCGGCATCAGGGCGCCAGATCGGGCGACATGACGTGGCGCAGGCCGGCGGTGAGGTAATCCCATCCGGTCACCAGCGTCAGCAGGGCCGCGGCCCAGAGCAGGGCGCCGCCGATCCAGAACACCGGCAGGAAGCCGAGCAGGATCACCCGCGCCCCGTTATCCCCGAGCAGCAGCAGGCCGAGGGCGACCATCTGGGTGCCGGTTTTCCACTTGGCGAGCCGGGTGACCGGCAGGCCCACGCGCACCTGGGCCAGATATTCCCTCAGGCCGGAGACCAGGATTTCCCGCAGCATGATGACGATGGCGGGATAGATGCCCGCCGGCGGCAGCCGGCCGAACCCGACCAGCAGCATCAGCGTGGCGCCGACGAGCAGCTTGTCGGCGATCGGGTCCAGCATGCGGCCGAAATCGGAAAGCTGGCGGCGGGTGCGGGCGAGGCGGCCGTCCAGCCAGTCGGTGATGCCGGCCACGGTGAAGAGGATGGCGGCGAGCAGATCAGCGACGGGAGTGCGGAGCGCGACCAGCAGGACCAGCAGCGGAATCGCGACGATGCGCGACAGGGTCAGCAGGTTGGGCAGGTCGGTGAGCATGATCCAGCCGGTCCGGAGCCTAGGCCGACGTCCCGGAACGGGTGCTTCCGGCAATGTCCAGGCGTGCTCGCATGTCCCTCACGGCTTCCATCCACTTACATTATATCCATTGCATCCTGATATCCTGCGCGGCTCAGTCTAGAGGGTTTTCCGCGCCGGCGTAAGCCAGGAAGCCACCTGTTTTGGCCAGGGAAGGGCGAGCAGCCTGATCGCCCTGATAAAATTGGCGGTCATTTTCTCCGGCGCGTCCGGATCGAGGGCGCCGGTTCTGGCGAGCACATGCTCGACATCGTTGACGGCGGGCGGCTCGAAGGGCTTCAGGGTGCGGCCGGAAGGCTTCGCCAGACGGTCGAAGGTGACGGTGAGCGAGCTGGTCTCGGCGAGGCTGCGGCGCAGCTCCGCGACCGGCACGCCGAGATGCTCGGCGAGCAGCGCGTCCCGCACGGCGAGGATGGCGGCGCGGATGTCGTCGCGTTCGGCATCATGCTCCGAAACCTCGATCGCCAGATCGCATTCCGTGTCCAGCCCGAGGGAGCGGTTGTTGATGTTGGACGAGCCGACGCGGAGCAGCCGGTCATCGATCACCAGCACCTTGGCGTGGACGTAGATATCGGCGCCCTGCTCGGTCACCGGGGTGACGAAGCGCAGATGGCCGAAGCGGTCGGCGCGCTGGAGCCTGCGGAGCAGGAGCGCCCGCGCCGGGCCCATGGCCTCTTCCTCCAGCCAGCCATCGGCCCGCCGGGGATTGACGATGATGATCTCCGGCCCCAGCGGCTCGGACAGCCGCGCCTCGATGGCGGCGCTGATCTTGGGGGCGGCGAAATACTGGCTTTCCAGATAGATGGAGCGCCGGGCGGCGGCAATCGCGGCCAGATAGAGCCGCTCGATCTCGCGGATTTCCGCCACCTCCTCGCCCCGCGGCCCTTCATGGCGGGGCCAGGTCCGGGCGATGGCGACATCGACATCCCGGAAGGCGGGATCGAGATTATCGGGCCATTCGGGGGCGACTGGCGGCGGCGGTTCCAGAAGCTTCCCGGTTGCCGCCTGCCAGCGCGCCCGCGCAAGCTCCCCCAGGACACGCGCCGCCTCGCCATCCACCGCCGTCGTCGCATCGTGCCAGGGGCCGTAGAGCACGCCATTCGCCTCGTGCCGGCGGGTATCGCCGTCCCGGTGCTCCGGCGTGTCCCAGCGGTGCATGGTGGCGTCGATCCCGCCGCAGAAGGCCAGCGCGTCGTCGATCACGACGATCTTCTGATGATGGCAGCCGCCGGAGGGATGATTCCCGTCCAGCCGGAAATGGATGCGCCGGGAGGTGAGCCAGTCGAGCAGCAGGAAGGGCGTCGTGCCGCGCCAGGGCATCTTCAGGAAGGCGAGGTCCCAGCGCAGCAGATGGACGTGCAGGCGGGGATTGCGCTTCACCGCGTAAGAAAGGAAATCGCCGAGCACGTTGGGAACCGATGGATCGCACCCGTCCCGCTCAAGCTCGATGCTGGTGTTGAAGTCCCAGCCGATCATCAGCACCGAATGGCGGGCGCCCAGGATCGCCTTCTTGAGCGCCTTGAAATATTCCGCCCCGTCGATGATGACCGCCATCCGCTCCGCGCGGGCGGTTTTCCAGCACGTGTCGCCGGGACGGAGGATGGGCGCGGAAAGAGTTTCGGTCATTCCATGATCTTGATCGCATCGCCCGGCCGGATCTCCCCGGCTTCGAGCACCTCGGCATAGACTCCACAATCAGTATGGCCGAAATTCGTCATCAACTCCTTAACCGGATTGGCATCGACGGCGCCGGTCTCCGGATCGACCATGGTGGCGGCGCAGCGGACGATGCGCTTGCTCACCCGCAGCCGGGCGGCGCCAACGCGCAAGGTCTTGCCGATCCAGCCGAATTCCTCCCAGGGCTCGGTGCCGCCGAGATAGAGGCTGGCCCGGAAACGCAGGGGATGGCGCGGCGC
>DASTAF010000098.1:0-11461 GCA_035713005.1 Acetobacteraceae bacterium | reverse complement strand
TACATATCCGAGGCCTCGCCGCCCGCCATGCCGGAAGAGAAGCGGAGCGCCATCAGGCTGGCGCGGCGGAAATCCGGCGGCAGGCGCAGTGCCTTCGGCAGATATTGGCAGAAGGTGAGGGCAGGATGGTCGCGCAGGTTGTGCCCGACGCCAGGGCGGTCGATCGTGACTGGAATGCGGAGCGTCTGGAGATCGGCACCGGGTCCGATGCCGGCGCGGAGCAGGAGGGCCGGAGATTGCAGTGCCCCGGCGGCGAGGACGACATGGCGGCTTAGGATCGTCAGCAGGCTGCCATCGGCGCGGCGGGCGACGACGCCTTCCGCCCGCCGCGTCGAAAGGAGAAGTCGGAGGACCTCCGTTTCCGCGAGGATGCGCAGATTCGCGCGCTGGCGGATGCTCGCCGTCAGATAGGCATCGGCGGCGGAGACTCGCCGGTCATTGCGATTGGAGAAGGCGGGCGGATAGATGCCGTCGTCCGGTTCGCCATTCTGGTCCTCGCGGATCGGCAGGCCGCTGGCGGCGAAGGCGCGCGCCGCGGCGGCGGCGAAGGGAGGCCATGCCTCCTGACGGATGCGCCGGATCGGCAAAGGCCCCGAATCGCCATGCAGCGGGCCGCTGAAATTGAGATCGGTCTCCAGCTTGCGGAAATAGGGCAGCACATCCTGCCAGCCCCAGCCGCACGCGCCCAGGCTTTCCCATTCGTCGAAGTCGCGCGGCAGGCCGCGATTGGCCGCCTGCACGTTGACGCTGGAACCGCCGCCCATGACGCGCCCCTGCTCGTAAAGGCGGTTGACCGGTTGGCCTTGCGCGTCCCGATGGGTGGTCACTTTCAGGCTGGGCCAGAGGTAGCGGTCGCCGAAGAACAGGGGCATCGGGTAGCTGTCCGCGATCTCCGGCGGCACCGCGCCGGGCGGAGTGTCGATGCCGGCCTCGATCAGCACGACCCGGCGCGAAAGATCAGCGGAGAGGCGGTTGGCGAGCACGCATCCCGCCGAGCCGCCACCAATAATGACGACATCCGCAGGATCATCCATGAGGCTGTTTCCGGTTTGCTTCCACGAAGGCCGCAAGCAGCGCCTCCACCGCTTCCGCCGGCAGGGGTTTTTCAATCATGCCGGAATAGGCTTCGAGACTTGCGCGCGCGGCGGCGCCGGGCGGCATCCCCACCCCTTGCGCCGGATTTTCCTCCGCCCAGGCGGCGAGCCGCTCCTGCTGGAGGCGCTCCGCCTCGAGCTCGGCCGCCGCGATGCGGGCGCGCAGCGCCTCCTCTCCCATGGTCTTCAGCGCGCGTCGGGCCTTGCGGAGCGGATGGACGATCTCGCTGCGCCAGCCGCTGATAAGCCGGTCGGCGATTTTAATTTCGTCATTCGTCAGCCTCTTGCCGCGCCGCGTCTGCCAAAGGAGGAAGAGCAGCATGTTGACATCCGCGCCGCTCTCATCCTGGCAGCGGAGGCAGGCGGGAGCGACACCTGGCATGGCGTAGATCGCGAGCGAGAACTCCCAGAGGCCTCCCATCCCCGCGCCGGCTTTAATGCTGGTCCGCACGCTGGAGATTTCCCCTCGTCTCCGGCACCACCAGGGCGCCGATCAGGAAGATGACCGAACTGCCGACGGTGAAGATCGCAAGGATGGCGGGCAGGTCGCCATGATGGCGGGCGGCGGCAATGGAGACAAACGTCGGCATCATGCCGCCGATGGCGAAGCCGATATTCCAGGAAAGGCCGGTGCCGGTGGCGCGGAGCCGGGTGGGAAAGCGCTCGTTAAGGAAGATGAGCAGCGGCCCATAGCTGCCATTGGCGAGGAAGCAGAGGATCAGCGCGTAGAGCACGAGAAGGCCGGTGCCGCCCGCGCTGCCCATCGCCAGATAGAGCAGGGGGAAGGCGACGATGCGGAGGATGCCGGCGAGCAGGAAGACCTTCCGGCGGCCGATCGCTTGGCTGAGCGCGCCGAAGGAGATCGCGCCCGCCGCGCCGGCGATGCTGGCGCAGATCAGGATAACCGAGGCTTCGTGCCGGGGAATCCTGCTGACGACCGAGAGGAAGGCGGGGAGATAGCCGGAGGTGAGGTAGTAGCCCGCGCCCGCGCCGAGCGAGAGCAGGATGTTGACGAGGAAGCGGGAGCGGTAGGGCGCCTTGAAGAGCTGCGCGACCGGCCGCTCGGCAACGAGGCTCTCATGCCGCACGGCCTTTCTCGCCTCCGCGGCGCGGAAGAAGGGCGATTCATCAAGGCTGCGGAACAGGAATATGCCGACGATGGAGGTCAGCAGCCCGGAGAAAAACATCAGGCGCCAGCCCCATGCCGCAAGCGCCGGGCCGGGCGCGATGAGGGTGACGATGTAGAAGACAAGGGAGGCGAGCAGGCCGCCCATCGCCGAGCCGCCGCCGCCGATGCAGCCGGACATCAACCCGCGCCAGCGTTCGGGCACCGATTCCGTGCCGATGGTGTGCGAGGAAGCGACCACGCCGCCGACGAAGATGCCCTGGATCAGGCGGAAGGCAAGGAACAGAGCGGCGGCGGCCCAACCGATCTGGGCGACGGTGGGCAGCAGGCCGAAGATGGCGGTCGAGACACCGACCCCCACCACCGCCACCATCATCGCCTCGCGCCTTCCGCGCCGGTCGGCATAGGAGCCGAACAGGGCCGAGCCGAGCGGCCGCACGAGCAGGGTGACGCTGAACGAGGCATAGGCCGCAGCGAGCGACAGCATTGGCTGGCTGGCCGGGAAGAACAGCCTGCCTACGATGGGGGCGATGTAGAGGAGGATGAAAAGATCAAAGAGATCGAGCCCCCAGCCGAAAATCGACGACAGGGACGCGACGATCGTTTGTCTGGCGCTGGGGGCCGTGGCCGCCAGATCCACCGCTTCGGCTCCGGTGCTCAAGGACATTGTCTTCTTCCCTATGCGGCGGTCTCAGCCGCCTTGTTCATGCGCCGTGACGGCGGCTTCCTGGCCGCCGTCACTTTATCGGCTTATCGGCCGAACCTCCGGGTTTTCCGGCGCCATGGCAAATAACTTCGCCTGATGACCCGGATCACCCGGCGTGATCCGGGAGCGTCACGAGCCCTTGAAGTTCGGCGCCCGCTTTTCATGGAAGGCCTCGACGCCCTCGCGGAAATCATCCGATTGGCGGAGGCGGCTGTAGCAATGGCCTTCCAGGTCGATGGCGGTGGTCAGCAGCGCGTCCTCGGTCTCGTTCAGCAGGCGCTTCGCCGTGCGCTGGGCGAGCGGCGAGAAGCCGCGCAGCTCCTCGGCCAGCGCGTCGACCGCCGCCTCCAGCCGGTCATCTGCGACGCATTCGGTGGCGATGCCCCATTCCAGCGCCTGCCTTCCGGGGATGCGCCGCGAGCGCATGACGATGTCCTTCGTCCGGGTGATGCCGACGATCTTCTGCAGCCGCGCCGAGCCGCCGGAGCCGGGAATCTGGCCGAGCTTCTGCTCGGGCAGCGCGTAGCGGCAGGTTTCGGAGACGATGCGGAAGTCGCAGGCGAGCGAGATCTCGAAGCCGACCCCGAAGCAGTAGCCGCGATTGGCGGCGATCACCGGCTTCGCGCAGCGCGCGGGCGCGGCGATGTTCCAGGCCAGCCGCGAGACATGCTCGGGCGATGCCTCCAGGAAGCCCCTGATGAACCCGCCGGAGGAGAAATGCTCGCCCTCGGCGCGCAGCACGATCACCCGCACGGTGGCATTCTCGTCGAGCGCCTCGAAAACCTGGCGGAGCTGGTCGCGCTGCGGCATCGAGATGGTGTTCATCGGCGGCCGGGCGAGGATGATGTCGGCCCGCTCGCGCGCCGCGTCGATCTCGACCCTGAAGCCGTCGAGGTTGGAGAGCCTTTGGTCTTGTGCGTCGTTTGTCATGGAAGCCTCTTCTCAGGAATGATGGGCCAGGATGGCGCGCTCGGGGGCGAACTCGCCCTCGGCGAGCTTGCGGCGGAGCAGCTTGCCGACCGGGGATTTCGGAATCTCCTCGACGAAGACGTAGCGGCGCGGCCGCTTGAAGCCGGCGAGGCTGGAGGCGCGGCAATGCGCGTCCAGCGCCTCCTCGGTCACCGTCTCGCGGCGCTTGATGAAGGCGGCGACGATCCTGCCCCAGCGCTCGTCGGGCAGGCCGACCACCGCGACCTCCAGCACGGCGGGATGCAGGGAGAGGCAGCTTTCGATCTCGACCGGCGAGACATTCTCGCCGCCGGTGATGATCATGTCATCGACCCGGCCGGTGACGAAAAGATCGCCATCCGCGTCGAAATAGCCGGTATCGCCGGTGAAGTACCAGCCGCCGCGCAGCGATCTGGCATTCGCCTCCGGGCGGTTCCAGTAGCCCTCGAAAGCCTCGTCGCTGGCCGTCAGCGCGGCGATCTCGCCTTCCTCGCCGGGGGGCGCGGCATCGCCCGGATCGGTGCTGCCGAGCCTGATCACCCGGATGTTCTGGTTGATCCCGGCACGCCCGGCGGAGCCGGCCTTGCGCGCGGCCTGCTGGTCGACCGTGAAGGTGTAAACCTCCGAGGAGCCGTAGTGATTGACGAACAGATCCGGCCTGAAGGCTTCGGTCAGTCTCTGCAGCAGCCCGTCGGTCATCGGGGCGCCGGCATAGCCGAGCTTGCGGACGGAGCCAGTATCGCGCGAGGCGAAATCCGGGTGATGCACGAGGTCGTGGTAGAGGGTGGGGACGAGGTAGAGATTGGTGATCCGCTCGGCCTCGATCAAAGCGAGGGCGCGGGCGCAGTCGAAGCGCGGCAGGCAGACGAAGGCGCCGCCGATCAGGGACATGGCGAGCAGGGAGCGCACGCCCATCGTGTGATAGAGCGGCATCACCCCCAGTGTCCGCTCACCATGGGCATAGAGATTCTGCGCGACATGCGCGATGGCGGCGGCGCGCTCCGCGCGATGGCGGCGCGGCACCCCCTTGGGTTTCGCCGTCGTTCCCGAAGTATAGAGCATGAGCGACCAGTCATCCGCCCCGGCGCGCGGCTCCGCGAGGGGCGCGGCTTCGCTGGTCAGGGCGGCGAAGCTGGTCTCGCCGGGGCCGCGGGGCGTGCCGACGGCGATGCGGGGAAGGGTTGCGGCGGCGGCGCAGGCGGCAATGGATTCCGCGGAGGCCTCCTCATAGGCGAGGGCGCGGGCGCCGGAATCGCTCAGGGCATATTCGATCTCGTCAGGCTTCGCCCGCCAGTTGATCGGGGTGATGATGATGCCGGCGAACTGGCAGGCCCAGTGCAGCGTAGCCGCCTCCCAGCGGTTCTGCAGCACGGTGAGGAGATGATCTCTCGGTCTCAGGCCGAGCGCGCCGAGCCCGGCGGCGGCGCGGGAGATCACCTCGTACCAGGCCGAATAGCTCAAGCGCTGGCCGCCATCGACGATGGCGAGCGCCTTCGGATCGCGCGCGACACTGGCGACGAAGCTGGTTCCAAGGTCAAACATGGGCGTCCTCCCGCAGCGCCGCGGCGGCGTCCAGGGCGGCGGCGATGATCGGCGCGTAGCCGGTGCAGCGGCACAGATGGCCGCCGAGCACATCGCGCAACTCCTCCTCGGTCGGGGAGGAGGCCGATTTCAGGAAGATGTCCAGCGACATCAGGATGCCCGGCGTGCAGAAGCCGCATTGCAGCGCGTGATGGCGGCGGAAGGCGGCCTGCAGGATGCCGAGACGGTCGGCCAAGGGCGAAAGCCCCTCGACCGTGCGGATATCGCAGCCCTCCGCCTGCACGGCGAGGGTGAGGCAGGACCGCGCCGGGGCACCGTCGATCACCACGGTGCAGGTGCCGCACACGCCGTGCTCGCAGCCGACATGGGTGCCGGTCGCGCCGAGATGATGGCGGAGCGCGTCGCTCAGCAGGGTGCGCGGCTCGGCCTCGATGGAGGCCGGCGCGCCGTTGAGGGTGAAGCGCACCGGATGGCGGCTTCCGGCTTTCATCTGCGGCATGAAACAGCCTCCTCCAGAACCTTGCGCCCGAGCTTGCGGACCAGATCGCGCCGGTAGCGGGCGGTCGCGTGCATGTCGTCGCGGGCGCCGAGCGACCAGGCGAAATCGTTGAGCGCGTCATCCAGCGCGCTGCCATCGAGACGCGGCAGGTCGCGCGCCACCGGGCGGTCCGCCACCCCGCCGACGGCGAGCCGCAGCCGGTCCGCCTCGGCGACCGCCGCGCAGGCGGTGATGGCGAAATCCCCGTGGCGGCGGGCCGCTTCCGCGAAGGCGTAGCCGCAGCCGGGCTTGGCGAGGGGCAGCAGCACCGCCTCGATCATCTCCTCGTCGGCGCGCTCGGTCATCATCGTCCCGGTGAAGAAGGTTTCGGCCGGAACGGTGCGCCGCTTGCGCGCCGAGCGCAGCCGGATGGAGCCGGAAAGGGCGATGAGGCAGAGCGGGATCTCGGCGCTCGGGTCGGCATGCGCCACCGAGCCGCAGACCGTGCCGCGCGCCCGCGTCTGGTAATGCCCGACCCAGGGCAGGCTGGCCGCGAGCAGCGGAACCTCCCGCGCGAGGGAGGCGCGCCCGAGCAGCGATGCTTGGCGCATGCCGGCGCCCACGGCCAGCATGCCGTTGCTGACCGTCGCCTCGCGCAGCGCGCCGATCCGCATGATGTCGATGAGGATGGCGGGCCTGGTC
This sequence comes from Acetobacteraceae bacterium, assembly GCA_035713005.1. Taxonomy (GTDB): domain Bacteria; phylum Pseudomonadota; class Alphaproteobacteria; order Acetobacterales; family Acetobacteraceae; genus Acidiphilium. The sequence goes on along the minus strand of DASTAF010000098.1, from coordinate 4,865 downwards.
AGCCGCATGTTGAGCATGGGAAGAAGGGACTGGCCGCCCGCCAGGATGCGCGCCTCATCGCCATGCTGCCGCAGGGCCGTCAGCGCTTGCTCCACGCTTTCCGCGCGCAGATAGGCGAAGGGCGGCGGCTTCACCGGCGGCTTCCCAGCAGCGCGGTAAGCCGCGCCAGCAGCCCCCGCCATCCGGAGGGAGCGTCGCCGGTCCGGCGGGCCAGGGCGGCGAAGAACTGCCCGATGATCACCCGGGCGGCGCCGTCGAGCAGCCTGCCGCCGACGGACGCGACCTTGCCGCCGACGAAAGCCTCGTAGCGGTATTCGATGGCGGTGCGCCCATCCCCCTGCGGGGCGAGCGTGATCCGCCCCTTGCCGCCGCCGCCGCCCAGCGCGCCGGCAATGCTGCCGGAAAGGGTGACAGCATGTGGGGGGGCGAGATCGGAAAGCTCGATATCCGCCTTGTAGCGGCCCTTCACCGGCCCGACGCCGAGGGTGACATCGGCCTGGAAGCGCGTTTCGGAGAGCTTGCGCACCCCATGCGCGCCGGGGATGAGCGAGGCGAGCACCCGCGGATCGAGCAGCATCGCCCAGAGCCGTTCCGGCGCCGCCCGCACCAGGGCGCGCCCTTCGCCGCGCAGCGTGCGGGCGCCGGTCCTGGCCGGCGCCGCGCCCGCTTCCTGCCCGGGCGGGGGCGGCGGCTCGGCATCCCCGGCGAGGGCGGCGAGCTTCGCCGGGGTGAGCGGCAGGTCGAGCGCCTCGGCGCCGAGCGCGTCGGCGACGGCATTGGCGAGGCATACGGGGGTGGACATGCAGTTGCCCTCGCCCACGCCCTTGGCGCCGAGCGGCGTGAAGGGGGATGGGGTCTCGATGTGCAGGATATCGAGCGGCGGCACTTCCGGCGCGGTCGGCAGGAGGTAATCGGCGAAAGTGCCGGCGAGGAAGGCGCCATCCTCGCCATAGGCCAGTTCCTCGTAGAAGGCGGCGCCGAGCGCCTGGACGAAGCCGCCGCGGATCTGCCCCTCCACCATGCCGGGATGCAGGATGCGGCCGCAATCATGCATGGTGACGTAGCGGTCGATCCTGGCCTTGCCGGTGACCCTGTCGATCTCGACGCCACAGAAATCAAAGATGAAGCCATGGCAGAGCGAGGAGTTGGTCTCGTCGGCCTCGCTGGGCGCGGTGAGTTCCGGCGGCGTCCAGAACACGGTCTCGCGGATCACCTCGCCGACATCCTCCGGCACCGTCCCCGGCGCCCAGTGGCTGGTGGAGGCGACGCGGGCGAAGGGCAGCGCGCTTTCGGGGTTGCGGCGCGAGGCGATCCTTCCACCAGCGAAGAGGAGATCATCCGGCACTGCGTTGAGCTGGGCCGCGGCGATGCGGGCGAGGCGGGCGCGCAGCCGCTCCGCCGCGCATTTCGCCGCCCCGGCCACGGCGGGGGCGAAGCGGCTGGAATAATTGCCCGAGGCGATGGACCAGGCATCCTTCGCGGTATCAAGCTCCGTGATGACGCGGATATCCCGGGGATGCAGGCCCAGCTCGTCCGCCACCACCTGGGCCAGGACGGTGCGATGCCCCTGGCCCTGCGGCACCGAGGCGACCTGCACCGTCACGCTGCCGACCGGATCGAGGGTGATGGTCGCGGTCGCCTGGGCGCCGTTCTTCGGCCCGGCCTTGCGCCGCTCCGCCGGGCTGAGCACGGTGGTGATATAGCCCATGTTCGAGACGCTGGGTTCCACCACGGCGGCGAAGCCGATCCCGTAGAGCCGGCCCTCCGCCCGCGCCTGCTCGCGCCGGGCTTCGAGTTCGGCGAGGCCGCCCTCCCGCACCGCCATATCGAGAGCGAGCTGGTATTGCCCGGAATCGTAGAGCGCGCCGCTCGCCGAGCGATAAGGAAAGGCATCCGGCACGATGAGGTTGCGGCGGATCACGGCAAGCGGATCGAGCCCCAGCTCGGCGGCGATGCGCGCCATCAGGCGTTCGAGCGCGTAATAGACCTGCGGGCCGCCGAAGCCGCGCACCAGGCCGGTCGGCGTCTTGTTGGTGAGAACGACGCGGTTGCGCATCCGCAGATGGCGGATCGCGTAGGCGCCCGTCATGTTGCCGTGCATGCGATAGAGCGTCGCCGGTTCGGGGGCGCGCAGGAAGGCGCCGCAATCCTCGAGCTGGTCCCAGTCGAGCGCGAGGATCTCGCCATCCCCGGCGACGGCGGCGGCGAGGGTGGTGACCCGGTTGGTCGCCGCCACCGAGGCGGCGAGATGCTCCAGCCGGTCCTCGATCCATTTCACCGGCCTGCCGGCGAGGCGGGCGGCGGCGGCCACCAGCACCACATAGGGCGCCACCCCCTGCTTGACCCCGAAGCTGCCGCCGGATTCGGGCGGCATGCGCAGGCGGAGGCGGTTGCCCGCCACCTTCAGGGCCCGCGCGACGACCGCATGGATGCTGAACGGGCCCTGGAAATTCGCCAGAACGTCATAGGTCGCCTCGTGCGGATCGTACTCGGCGACGACGCCATAGGTTTCCATCGGCGAGCCGGTATTGCGCGGATAGTGGATTTTCACGCTGACCCGATGCGGGGCGGCCGCGAAGGCGGCATCCGGATCGCCATAGGAAAAGCGCCGCTCGCTGACGATGTTGCCGCTCGCTGTCTCGTGCAGCACCAGCGCGTCCGGTTCCGCCGCTTCCTCGGGATCGATGACGGCCGGGAGCGGGCGGTAGGTGACCTCGATCGCATCGAGAGCATCCTCGGCGAGATAGCGGTCGCCAGCGACGACGATGGCGACCGGCTCGCCCACATAACGCACCCGGTCGGTCGCGATGACACGGGCCTCAATGGGCGCGCGGATGCCGGCCATCATCGGCCCGGTGATTTCGGCCAGATCAGCGCCGGTATAGACGCCGGCTACCCCCGGCAGGGCACGGGCCGCATTGGTGTCGATCGATTCGATCAGCGCATGGGCATGGCCGGAGCGGAGGATGGCGGCATGAAGCGTGCCCGGCCTGACGCCAAGATCATCGATGAAGCGGCCACGCCCGGACAGAAGGGCCGCGTCCTCGCTCCGCTCCAGTGACTGGCCGACCCAGCGGCCGGCACTGTCAATTTGGCGGGTCTTGAAATCCCGCCGCCGCGGCCCCTGCTGTGATTCTGCTGATCGGAGACGGAAAATGGCCAGAACTCACGATGCTTCCTGCCCGCATTGCGCAAGCGGGCGACGCTCCGGCACCGGACGGGGCCTGCTCGCGGGAGGCATGGCGGCCGCCGCGCTGCTGTTCGGGCGCAAGCTCGCCGCGCAGGCCAAGGTGGGGCAGGGGCACAGCCTGAAGCACCGGGCGCTCGACCTCGCGGCGGGGGTGATGCAGCAGAAATACCCGCTGGACGCGATGAGCACCTATCTCAACGGCTTCCATTTCTACGCCGACGACATGGGAAGGCAGGTCGAGGCGCATCATTTCTGCACCCATCTGACCGCCGACATGCACCAGTGCGTGATCTATGATTCGAACAAGGCCGGGGCGAGGCTGATCGGCATCGAATACATCATCAGCAAGGAGCGCTTCGAGCGCCTGCCGGACGAGGAGAAGCGCCTCTGGCACAGCCATCACTACGAGGTGAAATCGGGCGAGCTGCTCGCGCCGGGGATTCCCGAACTGGCCGAGCACAGCTATTTTGAGGACCTCGTCACCACCTATGGCAAGACCTGGCACACCTGGCAGATCGACCGGGACGATTTCCCCATGGGGATTCCGCAACTGATGATGGGTTTCACCAGGGACGGGCAGATCCGCCCGGAGCTGATCGAGGCGCGCGACCGCCGGCTGGGGATTTCCATGGAGGAACGGCGCCGGAACCGGGTGGATATCCCGACGCCCGCGCTGGTTCCCGGCTGCAATTCCTGGGAGAGCGGGCGCACGGTGCAGACCCGGCTGGAGGAGATGGAGTTCGGGAAATAGCCTCGCGCCCGCCAGTCCTGGCATGGCCGGAGGGGACGCGGATGGTGCCTCGGCGGGCGGTGCATCGGGCGGTGGCGCGGCTTTGGCGGGATGGATGGCCGCGCGGATGCCCGCCGCGCGGATGCCGAGCGCGTGGCAGAGCGGGCGGAGGACGCGGTTGAAGCGCGGATCGGTGGCGAGAAGGGCGGCAAGCTCGGGATCGGCGAGGAAGTGGCGAAGCTGCGAGGCGCCGGAGGCTGTTTCGGGCACGAGGCGCAACAGCCATGCCTTGCGGCGTGGCAGGGGATGCGGGCGGGATGGCCGCAGCCGGTTCGGGCGCGGCCTGCTGGGGCAATATGGGGTGATGGTGGCATGGGCGAAGCGGGCGGCATAGCGGCGCAGCCGCGCCCGGATGAGGATGATCAGCGGACCGGCGAGGCCGAGTCCGACGCGGCGGGCGATGATCTGGCACATTCCCTCGATGATGAGGGCGAAGCTGTCGGCCAGGGAGGGAGAAGCGGTCCGCGTCACGAACAGAAGTAGAACATAGATGGCCGGGGGTGGGCAAGCGCGATCTGCCGTGGAGGCTTTACGAAGCCGCTTCAGAGCGGCGCGGGCGGATGGGGCGAGTCGTCATAGGCGCCCCAGACCGACTGGTCGAGGCAGATCACCGAGCCCGTCATCAGCCCCGATTCCGCCGAGGAGAGATAGGCGCAGGCGCGGGCGACCTCCTCCGGGTCCACCAGCCGCCCGAAAGGCTGGGCGGCGGCGGCCTTTTCCAGCCAGTCGGCGGGGGCGGCGTGATATTCGCGCTGAATCCGGTCCTCGCCCTCGGAGGCCATCCAGCCGATATTCAGCCCGTTGACGCGGATGCGGTTGCGCAGCAGCGCGTAGGCGGTGTTTTTGGTCAGCGTCTCCAGCGCGCCCTTCGAGGCGCAATAGGCG
>DASTAF010000097.1:0-3547 GCA_035713005.1 Acetobacteraceae bacterium | reverse complement strand
CGCGGCATCGGCTTCGACGCCACCTGCTCGCTCGTGGCGCTCGATGCCGAGGGCAATCCGGTTTCGGTCAGCCCCGACGACGCGCCGGAGCAGGACGTGATCCTGTGGGCCGATCACCGGGCGCTCGACCAGGCGGAGCGGATCAACCAGGGCGGGCATGACGTGCTTTCCTATGTCGGCGGGCGCATCTCGCTGGAGATGCAGACGCCGAAGCTGCTCTGGCTGCGCGAGAACAGGCCGCAGGCCTGGGCGCGGGCGGCATTCTTCTTCGACCTGCCGGATTTCCTCACTTGGCGCGCCACCGGGGCGGACAGCCGCTCCCTCTGCTCGACCGTGTGCAAATGGACCTATCTCGGCCATGAGAACCGCTGGGACGAGGCCTATTTCCGCGCCATCGGCCTTGCCGATCTCGCGGATGAGGGCTTCCGCCGCATCGGCACCCGCATCCTGCCGATGGGCGAAAGGGTGGGGGCCGGGCTGACGGCAAAGGCCGCCGCCGAACTCGGCCTGCCGCCCGGAATTCCGGTCGGCACCTCGGCCATCGATGCCCATGCCGGCGGCATCGGCGTGATCGGCGCGGCGCTGGATGGCGCGGCCCCCGATGACGAGGCATTGGCCCGGCGCCTCGCCCTGATCGGCGGCACCTCCTCCTGCCACATGGCCGTCTCCAGGGAACCCAGCTTCGTGCCCGGCATCTGGGGGCCGTATTTCTCGGCGATGATTCCCGGCCTCTGGCTGAACGAGGGCGGCCAATCCGCCACCGGCGCGCTGATCGATCATGTGGTGACCGGCCATGCCGCCTATCCGGCGCTGGCCGAGGCGGCGCGGCAGGCCGGGCAGACCATCTATCAGGCGCTGAACGAGCGGCTGGAGGCGCTGGCCTCCGCCATGCCCTTCCCCGCCGCGCTGACGGCGGAGCTGCACGTGCTGCCGGATTTCCACGGCAACCGCTCGCCCCTCGCCGACCCGACATTGCGCGGCATGATCTCCGGCCTCACCTTGTCATCCGGCGCGGATGATCTCGCCCTGCTCTATCTCGCCACCATCCAGGCCATCGCCTATGGCACCCGCCACATCATCGAGACGCTGAACGGGAACGGCTACGCGATCGACACCATCCTCGCCACCGGCGGCGGCACCAAGAACCCGGTGTTCCTGCGCGAGCATGCGGATGCCACCGCCTGCCGCCTGGTGCTGCCGCGCGAGAGCGAGGCGGTGCTGCTGGGCGCCGCCATACTCGGCGCGGTGGCCGGCGGCGCCCATGCCGATATCCGCGCCGCCATGGCAGGGATGAGCGGCGTCGGCGCCACCATTGCCCCCGGCGATGGCCGCGTCCGCGCCTATCACGAAGCGAAATACCGGGTCTTCCGGCGCATGATCGAAGACCAGCGCGCCTGCCGCGAACTGATGAGAGAAGTTATGCCTTAGCTGAGCACGATCCCGCCGCACACGTTCAGGGACTGGCCGGTGATGAAGGCCGCCCGGTCGGAGGCGAGGAAGCACACCGCGCCGGCCACGTCCTCCGGCTCGCCCAGCCGGCGCATCGCCGTGTTGCCGATCCAGCGGTCGATATTCTCCTGGCTGCCGAGATTCTTCCGCCCCATCTCGGTGACGATGATGCCGGGGCAGACGCAGTTGGCGGTGATTCCCTCCGGCCCGACCTCCTGCGCCAGCACCCGGGTGAAGCCCATCACCGCCGCCTTCGAGGCCGAGTAATGCGATTGCAGCGGCGCGCCGTGCTTGCCGCCGATGGAGGCGATGTTGACGATCCGCCCGTATCGGTGCCGGCGCATCGACGGCAGCAGGGCGCGGATGACCAGGAAGGTGCCCTTGGCGTTCACGTCCATCACCGCGTCCCACACCTCGCCGGAAAGCTCCTCGGCGGAGGCGGGGATCAGGATGCCGGCATTGTTCACCACCGCATGCACCTGGCCGAACTCCGCCAGCGCGGCCTCGACCATGCGCGCCACCTCGACCTCGTCGCGGACATCCGCCAGCGCGATGGCGCAGCGCCGCCCCATGCCGGTGATCTCGTCCTGCGCCGCCTTCAGCTCCGCCTCCTGGCGGGCGATGTCGTTCAGCACCAGATCGAATCCATCCTGCGCCAGTGCCCGCGAGATGGCGAGCCCGATGCCCCGGCTCGCCCCGGTCACCAGGGCCACTCTTGCCGCTTCGCTCATGCTTCACCTCCCTTTGTTATTGGATTTGATCGACACGGCTTTTTTCCGGCCAAAGCAGCGGAGCGTCAAGCAAGCCTCAGCCGAGCTTCGGCATCGCCCCGCGCACGATCCCCCGCAGCCGCTCGGCGCTCTCCTCCAGCGCGCGCAACTCCTCCGGCGACATGTCCGGCAGCATCACGTCCAGTATGCCCTCCTTCCCCACCACACTGGGCAGGGAGATCGTGGTGCCGTAGCGGGGATTATGCGAGCCGATCGGCACCACCTCGCGCTCGTCGCGCAGGATGGTCTCGGCGATGCGCGCCGAGAGGATGCCGATGCCGTACTGGCTGGCGCCGATCCCCTCGATGATGGCGATGTTCGCCTCGCGCACCTCCTTCTCGATCTTCTGGCGGAAATCCGCGAAATCCCAGCCGCGCTTGACCACCGCCTCGGGAAGGGGCATGCCGCCGATGCTGGCGGAACTCCAGAGGAACACGCTGGAGGTGCCGTGCTCGCCCACCACGTTGGCGTCTACCGTGGCCGGGCTGATGCCGAAGCGCTCCGCCAGGTGGACGCGAAAGCGCAGCGTGTCGAGATAGGTGCCGGTGCTGATCACCCGCTCATGGCCCGCAATCGCGCGGGCGATCTCGGCCAGCGGGTCCGGCGGGTCGGTGGCGATCACGATCACCGCGCCGGGCGCCGCCCGCTTCACCCGCGGCACGACATCCTGGAACACCTCGACATTCTTGTCGAACAGCCGCAGCCGGCCCTGCGGGTCGCTGCGGTCGGTGGCGCCGCCGGCCTTCTCGTTGATGCCGGCGGTGATGACGACCACGCCGGCCCCGGCCAGATCATCGTAATCCCCCGCCCGGATCGCCGCCAGCTTCGAGAGCGGCGCCCCGTAATGCATGTCCAGCGCCACCGCCTTCGAGCGTTCGGGATGCCGGTTCACCAGCACCATCTCCCGCGCGCTGCCGCGCTGCGAGGCCGCCATGGCGATCGCCGCGCCGACCGCCCCCATTCCGACGATACCCAGTTTCATGATTGTTTCCTGCTCCAAGCCTGGCCAGGGATGGCGAAAGCCAGCGCCGCCCCGACGGCGAATAAGGGCGGCAGCGTCATCAGCTTCGGAAAATGGAAGGCGAGCGCGGCCGAAGCCGCCGCGCCGATCGCATAGACCAGCATGATCACCATCTGCCGTGTTGTGCTGGGCTTTACCCGGCCATGCTCCGGCTTGCGGAGGATGGTGCGGGTCAGGCCCATGACTATCATGGTCAGCGTGGTGGTGAAAACAACCGTGTTGATGCCGGGAAGGTTGATTTTGCGGGCGTTCACGCTCTGCGTGCCCATGGCGACGGTCCAGAGCCCGATCTGCGCGTAGAGATTCA
>DASTAF010000096.1:0-2952 GCA_035713005.1 Acetobacteraceae bacterium | reverse complement strand
AGGGAGGCGATGCCGCGCGGCGCGCCCTTGCCCGCCGTCAAGCCGGGCGATAAGGAAGCGCCATGAAGTTCCGCAGCCGCACCATCCTGCCCGTCCTGCTCACCGCCTCCACCCTTGCTCTCGCCGGCTGCGGGCAGAGCGCGGAAAAGACGTTCGGCCTGGAAGTTACCCCGCCGGATGCCTTCGATGTCGGCACCGAGGCGCCGCTCTCGATTCCGCCGGAGATGGCCCAGTTGCCGAGGCCGGAGCCAGGCGAGCCGAGGCCGCAGCAGGTGCCGGCCAGCCAGCAGGCGGAGGAGGTTCTCTCGCCGCAAAGCGCGCTGGCGGGCAACAGCGCCACCATGGGGCCGGGCCAGCAGCAACTGCTGGCCGAGGCCGGGCCGCCGCCGCCGGCGCATATCCGCTCCATCGTGAATTCAGCGGCCAACCTGGAAAGCCGCAGCCCCGGCTTCGTCTCCTCGCTGATGCTCTGGAACCGGAACAAGCCGGCCGAGCAGGTGGTGAACGCGCCGGCCGAGCAGCGCCGGCTGGAGGAGAACGCGGCCCTCGGCGCTCCCATCACCCAGGGGAACACGCCGCAGGAATCCAGCGCCAAGCCAGGCTTTTTCCAGCGCCTGCTGAACTTCTTCTAGCTTTCGGCGCCGCTCTCGCCATATAGCGCGGATGCTGCAACGCACCGAAACCGCCGGCGCGGCGGAGGCAAGGCAGGCCCCCTCCGCCGGGCTCACGCTCATCCTGGCCGGGGCGACGGGCGCCATCGTCGCCAACATCTATTACGTCCAGCCGCTGATCGGCATCATCGCGCCTTCGCTGCACATGGCGAAGGTGACGGCCAGCCTGCTCGTCACCCTCACCCAGCTCGGCTACGCGCTGGGGCTGCTTTTCCTGGTGCCGCTGGGCGACCTGCTCGAAAACCGCGCGCTCATCCTGCGCACGGTGGCGGCGACCATCCTCGCCCTGGTCCTGGCCGCCATCGCCCCTGACGCGGCGGTGTTCCTGGCTGCCGCCGTGCTGATCGGGCTGACCGCGACCTCGGTGCAGATGATCGTGCCGATGGCGGCGCATCTCGCGCCCGAGGCGATGCGCGGCCGGGTGGTGGGCAATGTGATGGCCGGGCTGATCCTGGGCATATTGTTCGCCAGGCCCCTTGGCAGCCTGATCGCCTATTTCGCCGGGTGGCGGGCGGTATTCGGCCTCTCCGCCATCGCCATGGCGGCGCTGACTTTGGCGCTGCACCGGAGCCTGCCGCGGAATCAGCCGCATTCCGATCAAAGCTACGGGGCGCTGCTGGGCTCGATCCCGATGCTGATGATCCGCGAGCGCACGCTGCGCCGCCGTTCGCTCTATCAGGCGGCGGCCTTCGGCGCCTTCAGCCTTTACTGGACGGCGGTGCCGCTGCTGCTGACGGAGGAATTCCACTACACCCAGCGCGGCATCGCGGTTTTCGCGCTGGTCGGGGCGGCGGGGGCCGTCGCCGCGCCCATCGCCGGAAGGCTGGCGGATCGCGGCTGGGGCCGTCCCGGCACCGCCGCATCCCTTATCCTGATCATGCTCTCCGCCGGGCTGTCCGCCTGGGGCGCCGCGCATCATGATGTCGTCCTGCTCGCGCTTGCGGGCGTGGCGCTCGATTTCGGGGTGCAGAGCAATGTCGTGTTCGGCCAGCGGGCCATCTACCTGCTGGCGCCGGAGCTGCGCTCGCGGCTGAACGGCGCCTATATGGCGACCTTCTTCATCGGCGGCGCGGCGGGCTCGGCGGTGGCGAGCTGGCTGCTGATCCATGGCGGCTGGAATCTGGTCTCCGCCGTTGGCGCCGCCCTGCCCGCCCTGGCCTTGCTGTATTTCGCCAGCACGGTCATCCGGCGGATGCGGCACCTCGAATAAAGGCGGCGCTTTCATCGAGCGCATGGCGCCCCTCCGGCAGGAAGGCCTGATAGAGCGGCCAGGCATGCGGGACCACCGGCCAGACCCTGAGCTGGCTGGGAACCCCCGCCTTGCGCATATTCGCATCCAGCCGCACCGAATCGTCGAGCAGCACTTCGCGCTCCCCGGCGTAGATCAGCATCGGCGGCAGCCCGGCCAGATCGGCATAGAGTGGCGAGGCCAGCGGGTCGCGCGGATCGGCGCCGTTCAGATAGGCCGCCGCTCCCTCGCTGATCCTGGAGCCGTCGATCATCGGGTCGCGCCGGCTGTTCCCGTGAAGGCTCTCCCCGGTGGCGGCCAGATCGGTCCAGGGCGAGAACAGCACGCAGCGCGCCGGCATCGGCAGTCCCTTCGCCTTCGCCGCGAGCATCACCGCCAGGGCCAGCCCGCCGCCCGATGAATCCCCCGCGATCGCCAGCCGCTCCGGCGGGTTACCCAGATCGAGCAGCGCCTCATAGGCGGCGAGCCCGTCATCCACCGCCGCCGGAAAGGGGTGTTCCGGGGCCAGCCGGTAGTCCGGCGCGAAGACCCGGATGTGCCGGGCGGCAAAGCCGCCGGTGATGGGGCGATGGGTTCGCGGCGAGCAGGCGATATAGGCGCCGCCATGCAGATAGAGCAGGGTCATCACCGCGGCGGGACTCGCCATCCCTTCCGCCCATTCCCCCCGCACGCCGAGGATGGCTTCCATGTATCTGATCCCGCGCGGGGCGGGCATGGGCCTTCCGAGCACCTGCCGCAGCTGCCGGGCATCGCTCGCCCTCTTCAGCTTGCGTTTCACCTGAAAGCGCAGGAACGGGTCGAGCAGATGGGCGGCGAGGCTCGGCATGAGGGCTCCTTCCGGGAATGGCGGCTGCCGTCCGATATGGAAGCCGCCCCCGGTTTCGGCTAGGCTCGCGCCATGCCGATCCGCCTTTTATCGCCGCAGACCGTCAACCGGATCGCCGCCGGGGAGGTGATCGAGCGTCCGGCGGCGGCGGCGAAGGAGCTGGTCGAGAACGCGCTCGACGCGGGCGCGCGGCGCATCGCCATCGC
>DASTAF010000095.1:0-2502 GCA_035713005.1 Acetobacteraceae bacterium | reverse complement strand
TGCATGAAGATGTTCACCACCATCGCGATCAGCAGGCCGATCACTCCCATGATCAGGAAGCTGCCGAAATTCGCCAGATTCGTCCGGGTCGTATAGCCGTAGAGGCTCATCGCCCCGAAGGTCGCGGCGGTCACGAAGAAGGTGCTGAGGATGGAGGCCTGGGTATAGACCAGGAAGATATTGGTCAGGCTGGCGCCCATCAGCGCGCAGAAGCCCCAGAACATCGCCTGCGCCGCGGTGGTGGACAGCTTGTTGACCCCGAAGCTCAGCACCATCACGAAGCCGAGCGGGGCGATCATCACCAGATAGGCGAGCGGGGTGGGCTGAACCTGCATGAAGCCGCCGGCGGTCATCACCTGGCGGTAGAACAGGTTGATCAGGCTGGTCTGCGAAATGGCGTAGGAGATGATGGCGGTCAGCAGCAGGCCTGACGCCATCCAGTTATAGACGCGCAGCATGTAGGCGCGCAGTCCGGCATCAAGAACTTCCGTTCCTGCCGCGACGCTCACGCCACGATACGAGCGCATGTCGGGACCGATAGCCATGGTTGAGGTAACTCCCTTAGGCGGCGATATGCCGCAGGGCCCTATTTTGCCTCATCCGCCACGGCGCGCAAGCATAATCGGTATAGAACCGGGTCATTCCAGCGTTACCATAGCCGAATCCTGGAAAATTCGGCTATGGTAACTATATATCAGGAATCAGCGGCGCAGGTTCAACCGGCCGATCAGCGCCTCGTAGCGCTTCACGTCCTTGCGCTTCACATAGTCCAGCAGGCGGCGGCGGCGGCCCACCAGCATCAGCAGCCCGCGGCGGGAATGGAAATCCTTCGCATGGGTTTTAAGATGCTCGGTCAGGTTGCTGATCCGCTCGGAAAGCAGCGCGACCTGCACTTCCGGGCTGCCGGTATCGCTCGGCTGGTTGGCGTAATCGGCGATGAGCGCGGTGCGGCGCTCGGCGGTGATCGACATCGGGGACTCCTTTGAAAGCGGTTACAACACGCGCTCGGGCTTCAGCCAGCCATCTTCCAGGCGGGCCAGGGCCGTCACGCGCCGCCCCGCCAGCACGCGCACCAATCCACCGGAGGGATCGGCCGATGCCGGAATCCGCCCCATCAGATCGACCAGGCTGATGAAATTGCCATGGCCGAGGGCGGCGGCCTCGCCTTCGGTCAGGGCCAGCGCCGGGATGTCGTCCAGCGCGGTCTCGACCTTGCGGATGAGGTCCAGGGAAGCGGGATCGCTATGGCGCGACTCCGCCAGCTTGTCCAGGGTGACGGCCTCGGCTTCCGTGAAGGGGCCGACGCGCAGCCGGCGCAGGGCGGCGATGTGCCCCACCGTGCCCAGCGCCCGCGCCAGGTCCCGCGCCAGCGCCCGCATGTACACGCCCTTGCCGGAGGCGACCTCGAACAGGGCGTGATCGGGGTCGGGCCGCCCGATCAGCTCGAACCGGTCCACCTGCGCCGGGCGGGGCGCAAGCTCCGGGATGCCGCCGCTCCGCGCCAGATCATAGGCCCGTTCACCGGCCACCTTCACCGCCGAGAAGATGGGGGGAATCTGCATGATCGAGCCGCGGAATTCCGGCAGCGCCGCCTCGATTTCGGCATCGGTGGGGCGGACATCGCTGACCGCCGTCACCGCGCCCTCGGCATCGTCGGTGTCCCGCGCCTCGCCGAAGCGCAGGGTGAAATGATAGAGCTTGGTGCCGTCCATCACATAGGGCACGGTTTTGGTCGCCGCGCCCAGGGCGATGGGCAGGATGCCGGTCGCCAGCGGGTCCAGCGTGCCGCCATGCCCGGCCTTGGCCGCGTCCAGGATGCGCTTCACCTTCGCCACCGCATGGGCGCTGGTGATGCCCTGGGGCTTGTCGAGAATGAGCCAGCCGTCGATTTTGCGGCCACGCTGCTGTCTTGCCATGAAGTATCCTGGTTGCTGCGGAATGAGCCGCCTGATAGCGAAACCCGGCCGCCAGCGCCAGTTAGGGCGGCGGGGCGCGCTGTTCGTTACGATATGCGAATGAAGTGAAGGCGTCCGGCGCGGACTGGACCGGCGGGTGGGATACCCCGGTCGAGGCCGGCGGCGGGGCGCCGTGGCCCGGCTGCATGGTTTCTGGCGCCGGGGCTGGGCCGGTGCGGGCGAGGCGCAGGAAGGGCGGCGGGCGGATGCCGACCATGTGGCAGAGCGGGCGGAGGATGCGACCGAAGCGGGGATCGGCGGCGATGAGGCCCTGCATTTCGGGCTCGGCCAGGAGATGGCGCAACTGCGAGGCGCTGGCGGCGGCTTCGGGCACCGGGGCCAGGAGCCAGGCGAAACCGCGCGGCAGGCGCGGCGGCGCGGGACGGGGCTTGCGGATGCGGGCGCGGCGGGGATTCGCCGGCGGGGGTTGGTTTTGCGCCGCGAGGGCGGTGAAGCGGGCGGCGGCGCGGCGCAGGCGGGTCCAGAGCAGGATGGTGAGCGCGCCGGTCCAGGCGCGGCCAGCCCAGGCGCGGCGGAAAATGGATGC
>DASTAF010000094.1:0-2674 GCA_035713005.1 Acetobacteraceae bacterium | reverse complement strand
AGGCCGATCTGGCGCCGGGAGCCTATGTCGTGATCTCGATCACCGATACCGGAGCCGGCATGTCGGCCGATGTGATCGGGCGCGCCTTCGAGCCCTTCTTCACCACCAAGCCGATCGGCCAGGGCACCGGGCTCGGCCTCTCGATGGTCTATGGCTTCGCCCGGCAATCCGGGGGCCATGTGTGCATCTACAGCGAGATGGATCATGGAACGACGGTGCGGCTCTACCTGCCGCGCCATGGAGGAGCGGAGGGGGAGGCGGCGCCCGTCACCGCGCCCGAGGCGGAGGCGCGGCAGGCCCGGCATGGCGAGACGGTGCTCGTCGTCGATGACGAGCCGGCGGTGCGGATGCTGGTATCCGAGGTGCTGGCGGGGCTGGGCTATGCCGTCATCGAGGCGGCCGACGGGGCGGAGGCGCTGCACCGGGCGCGGACGGCGCCGCGGATCGACCTGCTGATCACCGATGTGGGCCTGCCGGGCGGGATGAACGGCAGGCAGGTGGCGGATGCGGCGCGGGAGCTGCGCCCTTCCCTGCTCGTGCTGTTCATCACCGGCTATGCGGAGAACGCTGTCATCCGCAACGGCTATCTGGAGCCGGGAATGCAGGTGATGAGCAAGCCCTTCGCGCTCGACGCGCTGGCCGCCAAGGTGCGGAGCCTGATCGAAGCCGGCTGACCTATAGGCCCGGCTCGCCGCGCACCGGCGTCACCTGCTGCGAGGCGATGAGATCCTCAACCTCGCCGATGGCCGCCTCCAGCGCCGCCTCGTCCGTCCCCTTGGCGACGATGGCAACGCCGCTGCCCCATTCCCGCGCGAAGGGATAGCTGCCGAGATCGGTCCGGGCGTATTTCGCCTGGATGGCGGCGAGGCCGGCGGCGATGCTGCCCTCCTTCAGCCCGAGCCCGTATATGGCGCGCATGGCGATCGGCCTGCCGCGCGGCAGCTTCGGCTCCAGCGCGGTGAACATCGCCTGCATGATCGAGGGAACGCCGGCCATGACATGGACATTGCCGATGGTGAATCCCGGCGCCAGGGAGAGCGAGTTCGGGATCGGGATGGCGCCGCGCGGCATGGTGGCCATGCGCTGCCGCGCCTCGTTGAAATTCTCCCCGAAATAGCGGGCCATCAGCTCCCAGGTTTCCGGCTGCCTTTCCCATGGCACGCCGAAGGCGGCGGCCACGCATTCGCTGGTGATGTCGTCATGGGTGGGGCCGATGCCGCCGGTGGTGAAGAGATTATCATAGGCGGCGCGCAGCTCGTTCACGGCGCCGATGATCCGCTCGGGGATATCGGGGATGATCCGCACCTCGGCGAGCACATGGCCGAGCGCCGCGAGGCGCCTGGCGATGAAGTTCACGTTCACGTCCTGGGTGCGGCCGGACAGGATCTCGTTGCCGATGATCAGGATCGCGGCGGTCGGGTTGCGTGGCTCGGCCATCATGCCTCACAGGAAATCGCGCAGAAGGGGGATCAGCGGCCGGTCAGCCGGCGGCATCGGGTATTCGTCGAGCTTGGCAGGGGGCACCCAGGCCAGGCCCTGCCCTTCCAGCGGCTCCGGCTTGCCCTTCCAGCGGCGGCACAGATAGAGCGGCATGAGCAGGTGGAAGCTCTCGTAGCGGTGGGAGGCAAAGGCGAAGGGAGCCACATCCGCCTCCCGCACGGTGATGCCCAGCTCCTCGCGCAGCTCGCGCACCAGGGCGGCTTCGGGAGTCTCGCCCGGCGCCAGCTTGCCGCCGGGAAATTCCCAGAGGCCCGCCAGCTTCTTGCCCGCCGGCCGGCGCGCCAGCAGCACCGCGCCCTTCTTGTCGATCAGCGCGCAGGCGGCGACCAGCACCAGCGGCCGGGATGCTTCCGGTGCCTCCGCGCCGAAATCCAGCGCCTCGCGGGTGATGGCGAATTCCACCATCGGCAGGCGGGCGCCGGGGCGGCAGATGAACACGGCGCTGCCAGTGCCGGTTTCGCGGAAGCCGATGCCGCGCAGCACGGCGAGGGAGGCGGCATTGTCGGTGGCGACGCTGGCGGTGATCCGGTTGACCGCCAGGGCGCCGAAGCCCCAGCGCAGCGCCTGCTCCGCCGCTTCCCGCCCGTAGCGCCGCCCCCAGTAGCGCCGCCCGAGCCAGTAGCCGAGCGAGGCCTCATCCCCTTTCGGCGACAGGCGCAGCCCGACGCTGCCGATCAGCGCGCCGCTCCCGCGCTCGATCACCGCGAACTGCCAGGCGCGTCCGGCTTCCCGGTCCGCCGCCGCCGCCGCGATCCATTCCCGCGCCAGCGGCAGGGGATAGGGAAAGGGCGCTTCCGGCAGCAGGCGGCAGATCTCCCAATCGTTGATCAGCCGGTGGAAGGCTTCGGCATGGGCGCTCTCCAGCGGCTGCAGTTCCAGCCGCCCCGCCCGTGCCGGAGGGGAGGCCTCATCCCCGGCCTTCTGCGCTGCCTCCGCGGTGTTGGATGCTTCCTTCACGATGCTCCGGATATAGTGGCCGCCGCACCCGCCGATAACGGTTCCCCGCCGCCGCCGGAAGCCCGTGGCGGTTTTTATCGGCCGATGTTGCCAATATGCTCATGCCCGCTTGATTTGATCCGGCAGGACGCGCAACGATATGGCCATGAACGTCATGACCGATCCGATGGATCATGCCCTGCGGGAAGCAGCGCGGGAGGCACGCGCGGCCTCGGCC